>NZ_JAMPQI010000005.1:0-26097 GCF_028482365.1 Providencia sp. PROV122
TGATTTGAGTTTCAGTAAAACGGGCTTTTTTCATCATGACCTCTGCAATTTTTAGGGCAGAAACTCTAATTATAGCTGTCTTATTTTAGGGGGAGTGGACAATACTGACACAGGTTAGCAAAAAATCTCCAGAGTATATTACTAATAAGCTCGACGACTATATTACTAAATTCTTGGAGAAGAATTTAGTAGGTTCTAATGGATTAGATAAACGTATAGCTACTCGTTTTGCTTTAGCATACGCAAGTGGGATACTCGGTATTAAAACTAAGGTTCTCCCCTTTACTGAGAAGGAGGTTTTTGATGGAATTACACATTGTTATCTGAAAGCTATAGATCAAAATCCTATTAAAAAGGTTGTTTTTAATCAAAAGCTATTAGATACATTGAAAAATCCCTGCAAACCGAAAAAGAGTCTAGTAGACAAGGACGAACTAAATAACTTAGATGTTATTGCTTTAAAAATCAAGGGGGAAGATTATATCACAGTGAATTCATCATTTTTTGATGATAATATTATTGGGAATAAAAAATCTGTGATTCGCCAGTTGGTCTCAGAAGGAAAGTTACTTACTGATGCTCAAGGCAAAAGCACTCGCCAGTGTAAGGTTAATGGTGTGAAATTGAGCCGCCGTTACTGCTTGAAAGTAGATATTGTAAGTTAACTGTTCAATCAGTAAGGTATTATATTAAAGGCCTTCTAGTTATTTCTGGAAGGCCTTTGTTACATTGGCTTTAGGCTATTTGAGTGATATTGATTATATCTGCGCCAAATTTAATAGAGTAGTAGTCTGCTATGAGCGAAATGTGGACACGTTCTATGTAAACCCACGGAGCACCGGTTAGGCACCTTACTGTATTCTTGGTTTAACATTTGTACTCGTCTAACAAACGTTGTGAGACAAAATACACATTACCTTTAGCTCTTGTGCAAGCTACGTATAGCTTATTTAGCGTCGATGGTGCCAAAGTAGACAATCGGTTTTTTGTATAGGCTGTGAATGTGGTCGGGTTTAGGACTATGCAAATGTCAGCGAAATCATCCAAGCCTTTTGTATTTCCCCAATTGTCAGTCCTTCCAACGTACTTGTAGCTTTCTTTAAAAAACAATTTAACGATGGAATCGTCGGAGAATAACCTCTTAATATGTTCAGTATCGTCAATTAGGGCAATATTGACCTCATCTTGTCGATGGGAGCTTATTGTGATGCCAATTTGCTCGGTAACAAATCTGCAAACTGTAGGGCTACATCTATAGCTATGGGAGAGTGTATCTGAGTCGATTGTGTATCCTGAATCTTTGAGCTTGGTAAGATATGCTTCATAGTGGCTATGTAGGTTTTTTTGAATATTACCATCTCTGCTAGTATCAAAAGTATGTTGGAAAAAGTCACCTACGAATAATACTTCTACATCCATTTTCGACAACTGACAAAGTAAATTAAAATCATTGGCTGCGAAATCTTGAACTTCATCTACACAGAAGAAATCAAAATACTTTTCAATACGCTCAGAAATGTCAGACACACCATCACAATCCATCATCATCTTCGCAATACGGTTATGGTAAAGCCGGTCTCCTTGACTGACATAATGTTCATGAGTGTTGCGTTTCGCAAATCTAGGCGGATCACTATAACTAACCCCCTTTATCTTCATGTCGTTACCAACAATTGGTCGCACGCAGAACGATATCAGGAATGAAAAATAAGTGTAAACACGTACACCTTTAGGCATTATTCCAAATTTATTTAGAATACGTTTCTTTAGATTAGTAGTATTATTTACAGTGTAAGTAACAATCAGCGCACGACTATTTATGTCCAATTTATCAATTATATGTTGTGTTTTGCCTGATCCTGCAACTGCTAGTACTACTCGCTTATCCATTCAACGGCCTCTTTAATGTATGGAGGTACAGCGACTTCATTCGCCTTCTCCTCAAGTAACCTAAGCGCTGCAGTAGTTTTGTTATTCAACATATACTGTTGCGGTGTTAATTGTATCCCTCTGCCTGAAAATAAGTCGTCGCAGATTTCTTTATTATCTTGATACATGCATATTTCAAAAGTTGTTCTTGTGTTATCTGTGTCTGAACACACAGTTATACAATCTGCCTGATAATCATGATAATTATCTATACAGTTTTTTTGATAGTCACTGTCGTTATCACGGATCACCGCGGTCCTAATATTCAATAACTTAGAAACTTCCATATATCGTTTAAAGCTAGTACCACCGACTGAGATGATATGAACTCCATCCTCGCTTGGTGGATGGCCTTTAGTTCGCTCGTATAAGCACTCCATCAGAATATATTCTGCATCACCCTCAACAAGAATTACTTTTTCAGAAAGGACATGCTCTAAGATGTTATGATTAGGGGCTTTCGCAAAAAACTTAGCTGTATCCCTCGTAAGGTCTGTCAAGGTAGCTGGTCTGGTTGCTGCACTATTCAGTAAAATCGTCTTTCTTAAATCTAATCTAGAGCTAATTAGACTGCTATGGGTTGCAATTATAACCTGATTATCATGAGACTTCTCTACCTGACTAATTAGCTTATACATGTTAGTGTGGCTGAGGTGGTTCTCAGGTTCTTCTAGTAACAAGACATCAATTCTCTTGCCTTCATCACGTTTTCTCAATGCAAACGCAGTTTTTATAAAGCACTGCTTTCCTTTACCTCGATTTTCAATAGGAATGCCTTCCTCTGTTAGGGTTAGGTCAGTTTCCAAATTGAACTTTGAGCCTGAGCGAATAGCAAAATCGTATCCTTCTAAATTATCATTAATCACATTTAGTTGAGTATCCCTGAAGGCATTTTTTTGCTGTCTATATTCATTCATTAGACTGTAACGGACAGGTTGATCCACAGTCGCTTCATACATGGCTTTTACATACTGACTGTTTGCGTACTCGTTGTTAATTTGAGTGCTATCAATAGACAAAAAGCGCAAAAATTTCCGATAATTCGAGTATGCGTCCCCATTGAATGTAATAAACTTGGCAACGTAAAATTCGAATGGAAAGTTATCACCTTCAGCATCCAAAACTTGCCGTATCTCTGTGCTTAACTCTTCGTTCGGCTCACAGATCAATTGAAGCCCGTCAGCATATGTTCCATCACTATTGTTTCTACCGTTGAGGTCTGGGTTATCTGCTTCGTTCAGAAATAATTCAATATGAAGACTCGGAAGGCGGTCTATATTCTTTTCACCCGCAAGAAACTCTGAAACAACACTGGCATTAAGCAAAGCTTCAATACCCAAGCTCTCTACTTTGCTTCTACTGCCACTCAATACAAGTTCAATAGCTGTCAATATAGTGCTCTTTCCTGCTTCATTATCCCCAACCAGAATGTTTCTTTTGGGATCAAAATAAATCTCATACTCTCGAAATTTCTTAAAGTTTTTTATTTTTGCCTTCAAAATATGCGTCATTATAGTGTTCGCCTAACGATGGAAATTATTAGTTAGAATATTATATAGACTTCATAGTGATAAGAATGCTGTTGCAATCACGAGTTACAACTTTGAAAGGGATAAAGATGAGTCAACATGTAAGGATTTCTTACCTGTTGCTAACACGTTTTGAGGTATAACTGCTCCCCCCGTTGAACAACACTGATGGTTGTTAACTACTTCCGCTTATGGCACAAAACAGACAATTAAATTTAATTGTACACTAATGGTTATTGATCGCGTTATTAACAAACTCTCCCCACCAATCCATCATTGCACGCCTTTGTTCGAGATAAATAGCTCGGTTATATGCGCGTCGCACCTCATTGCTATCGATATGGGCTAAAGCTGCTTCAATCACATCAGGTTGAAATCCATGCTCATTTAATGCAGTTGATGCAATTGAACGGAATCCATGTGCTACAAGGCGACCTGTAAAGCCAGCACGCTTGATAGCCGCATTAACTGTTTGGCTATTCATTGGTTTAGTGTGTGGTGATTTCATACTAGGAAAAATGTGTTCCCTATGACCGCTTATAGGTTTCATAGTTTCTAATATTGCCAATGCTTGAGGAGAGAGAGGAATGATATGCTCTCTTTTCATCTTCATTCTTGCTGGTGGGATAGTCCAAAGCTTATTATCAAGATCGATCTCACACCATGCCGCTTCGGCTGGGCGAGTCATAGTTAATAATTGCCATTGCAGTAAACAATAAGTTTGTCGCTCAATGCTGACTCCTTGGATTGCAGCCATCAATTCAGGAAGCTGATCAGGTTTTAATGCAGGTAAGTTTTTTACAACTGGATTTTCAAAGGCAGCGGTAATTTTTGCAGCAGGGTTAGCATCAAGAAAGCCAACATTCACAGCATAAAACATCACTTCATTAATGCGTTGCGCTACTCGTTTAACTGATTCTAGTTTGCCTTGTGCTTTTAAGGGTTCTAATGCGCTAATAAAATGGCGAGCTTTTAAATCAGTTATTGCTATATCACCAACATGAGGAAGTACATGTAGCTCAAGAGAACGCCAAATATCTTTCAAAGTTGACTCTTGCAAGCTAGATTTACTTTTGATTTCGAACCACTGCTGAGCTATTTTTCAAAAGTATTATTTTTTTCTTCAAATAGGCGTTGTTCTTCAGCTTTTTTGTGTTCTTGTGGATCTATATTTTTAGCTAGAAGCTCCCGTGCGTTTTCACGTTTAAGCCGAGCATCTAAAAGGCTAACTGTAGGATAGCTACCAAAGCTAATAAGCGCTCGTTTCTTGGTTATAGGGCGGTAGTAGTTAAAGCGCCATATTTTTGAGCCAGTTGTTTTGATTAGTAGATATAAGCCATTTCCATCTTGCAGCGTATAATCTTTATCCTTGGGTTTTGCTGATTTAAGCTTGGTATCACTGAGTGGAACTGTTGTACGCGCCATGTAGTTATACGCCTTTTAGTTATACATAGAGAATATAACTAATGATATAACTAAAATTTTTGCTTGTCACTGAACATAACTGACCATTAATACATATAAAAAAAGCCTTCAACTATGAAATTGAAGGCTTTTTTAATCATCACTGAACATCAATGATACTATATTTGGTGGAGCTGGCGGGAGTTGAACCCGAGTCCGTAATTTTTTAATTGATTGATTATGAAAGGGTATTTTTACTAAGTTTCAATCATGTGCACTAGACGTGCACATGGAGGTCTTGGCGTAGGTCTAATGCTGGTGTTATTAACATATTGTCAGTTATATATCTATGAATTATTGTACCATAAATACAAGTAAGCTATAGGCTAGCATTACTTAACTATTTAAAAACCATCTGCTATTGTTATTGATATTATTAATTTACAAGGAAGATCTTGGTTAAAGCCAAGTATGATAAATATATGACCTCAATACCTACTCCATTGATTAATAAAATTAAAAAAGGAAGAGCTGCTCTTTTTCTTGGTTCAGGTGCATTATTTGGTGCAAAATTACAAGAGAATAAAAAAATACCTTTAGGTAATGATTTAAGAAATTTATTGAATGAGGAGTTTTTAGAAGGTGAATTTCCTAATGAATCACTTATGTATGTGTCTGAAATGGCTATATCTTCATATAGCTTGCGAGAGGTTCAGAGGTTTATTTCAGATTATTTTGCAGGTATCAGTCCTGCTGATTTTCACCTTCAGATACCTCTTTTTAGATGGCCTGCTATTTTCTCTACAAATTATGACCGGCTTATTGAAACATGCTATCAGCAGGTAAGTAATAGAGTTCAAGAGCTAAAAACTTTTATTTCTGATGAGCAAGATCTTCAAAAAACAGTATTTTCGGATAGTGATTTACCCTATATAAAACTTCATGGATGTGTAACAAGAACTAATGATGAAAAATTACCATTAATCTTGACTACAGAACAGTATAATGACCATAAGTCGAATAGAGAAGGATTATTCAAATATTTATATGAGCTAGCATATCAGAATTCAATAGTTTTTGTAGGCCATAGTCTTCAAGATTCGAATATTAGGGCAGTTCTACAGCAAGTGCATCAAGAAGCTCCAAATGGAGAAAGGCATTACCTTTTAAAACCAGGCTTAAAGAAAGCTGAAATAGATTTGTGGGCACAAAAAAAGATCACAGCAATAGACTTAAAATTTGCTGATTTCATGGAACAACTTTGCACTGAAATAGATGACAATCATAGAATACTTCCTCTTGCTGTTAGTAATTCATCACACGTCATACAAAAATTCTTTAATAGTCACGTAGAACCAAGTGATGAATTAGTTCAATCGCTTAAAGTTGATTTTCAAGTACTAACGGATTCCATGTCGGTACCTGCTTGTAATGCAATAGATTTTTTTAAGGGAATAGATCAAGATTGGTCTCCTATAGTGGAAAATATAGCAATTCAGCGTTCATTAGCTTATGAAATATTTTCCGATATTATTGAAAAAGCGGAATCAGAAAGAAAAATAAATGTCGATTTCTATGTCATAAAAGGAGAGGCTGGCTCAGGAAAAACTGTTTTACTTCGTCAAATAGCATGGAAAACAATGGAATCAGGAGTTGGGATTTCTATTTGGGTGAATTTTGACAGAAGTTTGGACCCTGATCATATTGAAGAACTGTATCGTAAATCGGGAGAGCGTATATTTATTTTTTGGGATGATGCTGCAAATAATGCAGTTGAAATGACTAAATTTATAGAAGTAGCTATTTTAAAAAAGTTGAAAGTAACTTTAATTACCACTGAGAGACATAATGAATGGAATATGAGGTGCGAAGCATTAGATGAATTAATAACCGACAAGTATTCACTTAAATACTTATCTGAGGATGAAATATCCAAACTTGCAAACTCATTAGAGAAACACGATTCTTTAGGACCTATATTAAGCAAGAAAACTCATGATGAAATATGTTATGAATTGAAAGATAAACATGGGAGACAACTGTTAGTAGCTTTACATGAGGCCACAATGGGAGAGCCTTTTGAAGAGATTATTATTAATGAGTATTCAAATATTTACCCAGAAAATGCTCGTAGTATATATTTAACAGTTTGTGTATTAAATCGATTAAGAGTCCCTGTAAGAGCAGGGTTGATTTCACGGATTCATGATGTCACTTTTGAGGATTTTAGTGAAAAATTTTATAAGCCTTTAGAAAAGGTTGTGATAAGTAAAATTAAAAGTGAACGAGATGTTTATTATTTGGCTAGGCATCCTGAAATCGCTGAAATTGTTTTTAAACGAGTATTGAAAAATAACGAAGATAGATATAATGAGTATGTTTCAATTTTAAGTAAATTGAATATTTCATTCAGTTCAGATAGAGATTCTTATCGTCTTCTAATCAAAGCTAGATCACTTCATGAATTATTTTCTGATTATAATGATGTAAATGCAATATTTATGCATGCTCAAAAAGTATTTGGTGATGATCCATATTTGCTACAACAGATGGCTAATTATGAGCGGTTTAGGCTCAATGGAAGTATTGAAACTGCACTCCAACTCTTGGAGAGAGCTAAAGAAAAGGCTCCTTATGACTCTAGTATATTACATACATTAGCCATATGTTGGCGTGATATATCAGAGAAAGCTTCAGATTCGATTCAAAAAAGTAAAGCAATAAATGAAGCTCGGGGTTACCTTCAGCAAATTGTTAATAAATGGGGAGATAGTCCTCTAGTATCATCCACTTCAATTGAACTTTCAATTCTGGCCCTCAAAAATATTCTTGAACAAGAAGATATTACAGATAAAATAATAAATGAGAGTATTCGAAATGTTCAGCAAGAACTTATTGAGAATAAAAGAAAATTTCCTTCAACAGGCCATACTCACATCCTAGAGGCTTCTTTAGCTAGATTACTTAATGATAATGATGCTGCCTACAAAGCAATGGAGAAAGCATTTGAAGAAAATGATAGAGATCCATATCTTGCTATCAGATTATCAACGATCTTTTTAATTTCTAATAAGGTTACAGAGGCTAAATCTATTTTAGAAAAAGCTTTAGAACGTAGAAGAGCTAATCATAATCTTAATTTTCATTATGCGGAGCTCTTAAGAAATCATATAAATAGTGAACCATCTGAATTAGTTTACTATTATAGACGTGCCTTCACTCCTGGTGATCGTAACTATCAAGCACAATTTTGGTTTGCTAGGTACTCTTACATCTATTCAACTCCAAAAGAACATGAATACTCTAAAGAAATTTTTGAAAATGTACGAAACGGAAAGTTTTCATTTGAAGAGAGACATAAAATAAGAGATATGGATGGGGGAATAGATTCACCAAAAATTCATCAAGGAACTATTATTAGGAAAAGGGAAGGATTTGGATTTATAAATATTGACGGTTATGGCTATGAGTTATTTGTCCCTTCAAAAAGTGTAGTGGGTGATTTGTGGGGAGCAATGAAAGAAGGGGATCGAGTTAGTTTTGTTTTAGCCTTTTCATTCAGTGGCCCTTTTGCTGAAGAGCTTAGGCCAGAGTAATTTTATGAAAAGTCAATAAATAGTAAATATTGATCTGTTTAATGCCCTCCCAATATGTTTTGTGGGCATTAAACATTGTTTTAATTTTATTCAGTATAGTTCTTTAATATTACTAGTTAGGTTTATATCGTACTCTTTAAGGTAGGAGCCATAATGCCTAAACAGCATCTCAGGTCCTTTATGCCCCATTTGTCCTGCTAGCCAAAATAGGTTAGCGCTTTGACTGATATGCCTTGTAGCAAATGTATGCCTAGTTTGATATGGGTTACGATATCGAATACCTGCTTTCTTCAGGGTTGGTACCCATGCTTTTTTCCTGATTGCATCGGCTCCTGCCCAGACTTTATTTGTTTTCGGGTCTTCGAAAATTACACTGTCTTTCATAAACGTGAATTGCTTTTGGTCATTCAGGGCATTCATGGCTTCACTATTCAACTCAACCTTTCTGGTACCAGCTTTAGTTTTGGTTTTCTTAATAACACCGACGACGCTGGCGGATTGCACGTGTGCAGTATTTTCTATGAAATCTATATCACTCCATCTCAATGCACATAATTCAGAGCTTCTTAACCCAGTATTAATGGCGAATTGAAATAAGTTTTTCCATTGCCCATATCTTGCCGCAGCGAGTAGGGCTGAGACTTCTTTAGGTGACAAAGGGTCAACGATATAACTGCTTTTATTGTCACTGTTGTTTGATTGGTATCTTGAAGCGGATACAAGGCTTACTGGGTTAATTGATACAATCCCATCGGTAATGGCTTCATCTAGGGAGCTACGCAAAAATGAGAGCTGATTACGGATGGTTTTTAATACTGTCGTTTGCTTTTGTATCCAGTTTTTTAGGATCGCGGGTGTTAGTGATGAAACATGTAATTGGTGCAAATCAGACAAGGCGCTTTTGCATTTTTTATAACCGCCAATTGTTGAGGGCGATAAATTTCGAGTTTCGCAAATAACTAAATATTCCTCTAAATAGTCAACCACTCTTTTCTCGCGATTATTAACACCAAAAAGCATTAATTTTTTAGAGTTAGGAAAATATTTAGCATAATTAAAAGTGCCTTTTTCAATGTTATTTTGAATTTCAGCGAGCAACCTTTCAGCGTATTTAATGTTTTTATTATCGACAGTTAGTCTAGAGAGCGGCTCTCTACAGAGCGCCCCTCTATAAGTAAACGTGATAACAATAGTTTGGCTGGTTTTGTTGTTACGAACCGTCACCCCTCTTGGTAGTGCGTAGCCTGTTTGTTTTTTCGCGCCCACTTATTCACCTCAGCAATATCAATCCAACGTTCTTTTGAACCTTCAACTTTTAAAACATGTACACCGACTATCCAATATTGCCGCTGTATGCGCTTATTAATGGACTCTGGTGTTTCTCCGTACATATTGCAGTATGCGGAAATAGGCAAACATTCATATAACATAACTTCCTCCTATGTCCGCTTGTTTAATGTCGCAGCGAAATAAATCATAGCCTTCTGTGATATTTTGTTTCATCTTGGTCTTGCCTCATCATTAATAAAATAAGTTGGTCAGCAATGTTGCAGGCATGCTTGATATCAGCTTCAGTACATGGTCTGTTTTTTACACTGGCAGCTAGCTTGCCTAACTTAATATCAAACTCAGTTAATAACTGTTCCTCGGGTTCCCAAGGAGTTAATTGTGGTTGTTTCATGGTGGTTATCCATTGGTTTTGAATAAACCACCACAGTAAGAGAAAATGCAGAATAAAACTGATTATGCTTAATCAATTAGATTGCCGACCACCCTTTGTTGTGCGATTACTGTAGGCTGTATTTCAATTTTGATATGTGCAGGAAAGTCATAAGAAACTTTGCAACGCCTATCCGTTGAAACAAACCCATGTGAACCATCGGGTAGGGTGATTTTGACTTCTTGGTCTTTTTGGTGCTCGTGTCTTAGCATTGGTCTTGCCTCGTTTTTGACATGTCATATTAATGGATAACAGCTGGTGCCGTTGGGTAACCCAGTTGAAGTAACAGCGCTTTTTTTACCAGTGATAGCGTTTGTTCTTCTTGGCGAGTGACTTGTTGAGTCGATGCTGTGGTCCACTCCACACTACATTTATTGTTAGTTTCATCGTGAGTAATGATGACTTCTAATTTCATGGCCATAAAAATATCTCCTGATATGCGCCCATTGCTGGGCGCTAAAGTGATTAACGAACCATCAATGAGCGATCACCGACTTCTAAGTGAGCACCAGGTATTTCAATACCATTTTCGATTGCTTCTTTAATGCGCTTTTTATCAGGGGCAGTAATGGTCTGAACATCCACCAACTCATCGGGCAATGCTGCCTCGTTATCGATGATGACACGCACAACACCCGCGCGAGCCGTAAAGGTATTTTTAGTGGTTTTTAACTTGTCTTTGCCTGATGTTAACAAGCAATCCAATGCATATTTTTTCAGGTTCTTAACCTGATTTTCGAATGACTTTTTACGGTCAGCCAAGCGTTTAGATTCATCATCCAGTGTTTTAGCTTGCCCCTCTAAATTACGGGCATGAAGCATAATTGCATCCAGTTTGTCGCCTAATTCACACTCGATGCCCTCTAAGGTATCTGCGACATCTTCTGCGGTGAATTCACCTGTTTCGACGAGTTGTTGTAATTTGCTGTAGTCAGCAGCCATTGCAATAGTAGTTGTCTTGGTCATTAGTTTGCCTCTTCTTTTTGTTTCAGTTGGTCTAAACACTCTTTTTCAATTTCATTTAGTCGGCGTAGACGGCCGTTTAAATATTTTTCATATTCACTGTCGCCACGTTGTTTGGCCAACTTGGCATGGGTTGAAATTTCACGGGTAAGGGTGGAAGTGATACCCCGTAATTCGTTTGGCGTCACTGCACTGCGCATCGTTTCAGTGTGTCGCGTGAACTTCTCGTCTAACTCTTTGCGAATGCGGGTCGCATCTTCAGCGTTATCGCTGGCGGCTTTGATTTCATACTCGAGCTTATTACTCGCCACATATTCAGGGTTATCATGCATTCCCATAAATACGTCAGAACTAAAGCCCAGCATGGAAAGTGCTTTTTTGATTGAGTCGGTGAGTGATTTTTTTATCACTTCACTGTCCGTCCTTATTCCTTGCTTGGTCTGATAGCGATAAGGTGTGGCACCGTAGCTCTCAAACTCACCACGAGTTTCGCCTTCGATGATGTACCAAAAGCGGATCTTGATTGAGTGATTTTGTTCAAAGAGTAATGTTCCATCCCCATCGCGCAGGAACCTCATTGCAACTTGTTTATGGTGGGCATCGAGTACGGGTTCGACAAGGGGCTTTCCATCAATCATTTTTTCTTCAATGATTTCATAACCCCAGCCTTCACCTATTGGGCCGAAGATTTCAGTCGCACGCATAAACATGTAAGTGCTGTTGATACTGGTACCAACAAAGCCCATGCCATCAAGTGGTTTGGTAAAGCGTGAATCAGTACGTTGAACTCGTTTCCAAATATTGAGGTGGTCATTATTACTATCGATCACTTCATCAATTACTACTGCGCGTTGTTGAAAGTCATCTTGTTCAGTGGCAATTGGCGCAGAAATAACAGGTGTTTCAATAACAACCGGTTCAGGTTCTTTTTCTACTTTAGCCGGTGTGTCTTTCTTCTTACTAGCGCGCTTTGGTTTTTCTGTTTTAGCCGGTTGCTCAGGTGTTTCATCATTAGCCGGCTTGGCATCTAAATTATCAACTGCAAAACGACCACTCCCGAGTGAGGTTACTTTAGGGCTATTGGCACCAAGTTTTGAATCAATAAACGCTTTACGGGCATTAGCATCATCAAATAGTTCGGGCTTTTCGCGTGCTTCTGCCACTAGTGCAAATATGTTCTCGCGAGGGATATCTAGAACGCTAGGGAATGTGCGCAAATCCATTGATACACGTTTCCATGCTTTATCTTCAGCGCTGATGAGTTCTTTTGCTTTGCGAATATCTGCGCTTTTTGCATCGCTTGGTTTAATGTCCAAGAGTGCGAGGGCAATTTCGAGGTCAAGAGCGGCATAATCACGTTTAAGAACAGGCTCATCTTTAACGGGGGGAAGTTCAGGTTCCTCGGTTAACCAACTTTCACCAAGCGCCTTAGCTTCTTCGATAGTGACATTATCGTCAGCATACTCATAAACCGCCTGCGCGATTTCCATTGTGGCTTCGGCATCCATTAATGAAACTTTGGTGATTTCAGCAAGGCCAGTTGCAATATTACGAATTTTAGGTTCTGCTTCTTCGCTTAGGACCTTTAATGTAAAAGTGTATTCCTTATCAGTAATTTGAGTTTTACCAAATAGCAGTAAAGCAGCTACGCGGGGTTTAGTTGCAAGCTTTTTAAATTCTTTATATTTAATGGGTTGCCATTTTTCTCCGTCGAACTCATTTTCAAGTGCAAATTTTTCATCGAACTGATCGAGTGCAGGGCGGGGGGAACCTACAGCATCCTCACAAATAATCGGCTCATCGATATTAAAATTATCCATGGAATCAGGGTAAGCTTCCGATAGCTTAATCATTGCTGTTGCTGCCGCAATTTTAGCATTCGCTGCATTGAAAGCGATGGTTAAAGGTACAGCACCATTGGTTCGAGCCTCGGTCGTAGGCTCAAATACACAGATAAAAGTTGTCATTGGTCTTGCCTCTTAATAAGGGTTTTTTTCGTCAGTTTTAGAAATGGGTTTGCCTTCCAAACAGAGCAGTATCTGGATCTGGTCTTCCAGTAGGCTTGATTTCACCTGCGCATCAGCAAGAATTTTGCTTTGTTCAGCTTTGAGTGAGTCAATCTCTAATTGAACTAGCTCAGTGTTTGACGGAGCAGTAAAGGGAATGTCGATAGTATGCTCGGCAATGACAAAGCCTAAACCAGATTCAATATCATATTTGAATGGATAAGGGCGGTATTTATATGAACCGTCAAATTGTTTCTGAGCATGAATGTAAAGGGTGACACTTAGGGTTTTAGGTTGTGCTTTCATAGCAGCTCCTTTAAAATAACTGTGATCAGTGATTTATCATCGGTCTTGCCTCTTCTAGCGTTTGGTCGCGCTAGTAGAACTCTCGGTTAGCTTTGGTCGGCGACCCGAGGTAAAGGAACCCACTTCGGTGGGTTTTTTTACGTGTGTAAATCAATACTCGTCTTTCCGAGTTGTCTGGTCTTGCCTCTGGCTTTGGTCTAACTGTTTCCCTGGTGTGGGCTAATTTTTAAGTCTGAACACTTATCTAAACACTTGCTGTGTTTGTATTAATGAAATGAATATTAGCAGCGCTATTTTTAATTATCAATAGCATTGCTAATTATTTTGAGCAAAAAAATGCCGCTAATATTAGCGGCGGTATTTAACTGTTTGTTTTAGTTAAGCAAAATCAACCATTTTTATTGGAAGAGATTTTATAACTTTACCTATTACACGCAAGTCGTGCATCTCAGACTCTTCGATATAAAAGGTTTCATAGGCAGGATTATCTGATTTGACCGCAAGTTTTCGCCCTTTAACGCGTTGTAGTCGTTTAATGAATAGAGAATTTTCAAAACTAAACACATAAACGCCATCCCCATCAAAGAAGTCGCTATGTGTATCGACAAAGACAACATCTCTAGGATTAATTGCAGGGGACATACTGTCACCACTGATATTAATCATCTCAATGCCTTTCAGACTTTTACGACCAAATAACTCAAAAACTTTTTCAGAAGAGAACTCGATAGATTTTATGGTATCTGGGAAGTCATTGTTAATAAAACCACCCGGGCCTGCTTTCGCATATATATCCATTAATCTCAATGTGTTGTGATCATTTCTAACCGATTGTTGCGGCTGAGCTATCTCAACATTTCGATTTGTTGACCTGACGTAGTCGAGTAAAATTTTTAATTCAGGGTTGATATCTTCAGGATCAACGCGAAGTAAAGCCGCAAATTTTAATGTGGTATCTGTATTTAAGGCGGTACGGCCATTTAGGTACTGACTAACCGCTCCTTGTGTAGCAAAACCAAGTGCCTCCGCGGCTTTTTCTTGAGTTAAGCCGAGAGATTCACGTTTGCTTTCCCAGATATTGCGTAAATTCTGGGCTGCTACCTTGTCAGATTCGGAAATTTTTCTGTTCATACCGTCTAGTTTATTTGTATTACTAATATTTTTCTAATAGCGTTGCTATTGATCTATTTAATTAGCATTGCTAATATTGCATTGTTAAGTTAAAAAGGAGCTAACAAATGAAATTAAATATCTACCTAAAGCAACAGCAAATTAGCCAGTCTGAGTTTGCTCAGGCAGTTGGCGTGACACAGGGCTACATTAGCCAAGTCATTGCAGGGAATTACATTCCAAAGGGACGCAAAGCTATTGAGTGGGCATCCAAAACAAATTGGCTAGTGACCCCACATGATTTGAACCCGATAGATTATCCAAACCCTTACGATGGCTTACCTAACGAGCCATCAGTATTACAGCTATCAGATTAAAAAACTGATTATTCATAATCAATTTTGCGACAGGAGACGCAGAGATGAGCTTTGATATCGATATTGTCCGCTCTGAAATTGAGAGCTGGGCGACAGAACATGGTCAAGAGCACGTAGCGATTGAGATAAGCCGCGCGTATTTGCAGATCACGCGAGACAAATCACAGAGCCGCTTACATGTGATTGAAGATGAACGAGGCCAAGCGGATTGGAAAGCAATTAACAATAACCGACAGCAGATATTTCGTTGGTTGCGAGGCGATTCGAACGCAGCAATGAAAAAATTAGCAGAGCTGATGCCTGCAATTGAGATGGCGTTGCCAGCTTCGAGGTTAGCTCGAGTACGTGGTGACACTAAAAATTATTTAGCATCAGTGGCCATACAGCGATTTGCAGAAGCTATGACCGAAATTTTATTAGAGGGGCGTGACATGTCACACCGAATAAATAATGCCGTTAACGCACTCAATGCAATATCACGCCCGACCAGCGTGCACTAATTCAAGAGGCAAGACCAATGCTAAGAACGACGGAATTGATTACCTACTGTAATGGTTTTTTATTGAATGGAAAGCCAGCAGACAGAAAACAAATTGAAGATATTTTCGAGGGAAGAAGGGCAGTAGCACTCAATATTGCCATGCAGTACAAACAACAAAAACAAAAGCTGCTTTTAAAGGAACTGACGCCCGAGCAGTACCAGAACGCTTGCCGTGATATCGCGAAAGCGCTGGGGGTGTGAAATGAGACCATCAGATTTGTTGCTCGATTTTGGGCGGCCAGTGGCTTACTACCCTGGTCTAGTTAAACGCTTTGGTAGCGTCAATGCGGTGATATTTTTCAGCCAGATATTTTATTGGCAGGATAAAACTGATTCCGAATTAGGGGTCTATAAGTCTTCTGAGGATATTACGGCCGAAACGGGGTTAAGCTATCGCGAGCAACTCACGGCAAGAAAACATCTTGTGAAACGTGGGATTTTAATTGAAACGGATAGGCGTCTAGAACACAAAATATATTACCGTATAGATTGCGAGCAACTTGACCAAATTATGACACAACCTATTGATAATCTCCCAAATGCGCAAAGCGCAATCGGGGAAAGTCACTATGGGGATTTGGCGAAACAACAAAATGAACGGCCGCCACAAGACAAATTCGACGGTGGCGGTGAAACAAATCCGCAGTTCGATCCTACAGAGATTACAACAGAGAATACTACAGAGAATATAAACCCTTCTTGTCCGGTTGTTTCACAACCCGACCAAAACACGAATGATAATTCGTTTGTGGCTCGCCACCCTGATGCCGTTGTGTTCAGTGCAAAGAAACGGCAATGGGGAACATCGGATGATTTGCTTTGTGCGCAGTGGATATCCAAACGGGTGACTGAACTTTACGAAAATGCATCTGCATCTGATGACGATATCAATCCACCAAAAGAACCAAACTGGGCGTTATGGGCCAATGATGTACGGTTAATGCGCACCATTGACGGCAGAACGCACAGGCAGATTTGCCGGTTGTTTGATAGAGCAAACAAGGACCCATTTTGGTGCAAAAATATTCTTAGCCCAAGCACACTTCGAAAACAGTGGGACAAACTGGTATTAAAATTTGCTGAAATTCCACAGGGTGAAGATTGCTCGCTAGCACAAGCTCACTGGAATAGCCCTGAAGCATGGGAGAACACACTATGAAAAGTC
The DNA here is from genome assembly GCF_028482365.1 of Providencia sp. PROV122. NCBI lineage: Bacteria > Pseudomonadati > Pseudomonadota > Gammaproteobacteria > Enterobacterales > Morganellaceae > Providencia > Providencia sp. PROV122. The sequence continues at coordinate 16,647 of NZ_JAMPQI010000005.1, forward strand.
TTCTCTTCGCAATTGAAAACAGAGATAGCAAAAAATTATCAAGCCTAATTCAGCCAATCAATAAACCCGTTGGCATCAATGAGCATGCGGAAAAGTTGGTTGATATGCTGTTTGATAACTTAGTGCAAATTTTCCCAGCGGCAAAGCATACTGTGTTTTCAAACCAAGACGATATTTCAGCAACTAAACGGCAATGGGTGCTGGCGTTTATCGAAAATGGCATAACATCTGTTGAGCAATTGAAAGCAGGAATGAGTGTGGCTAGGCAGCAAGAGTCTGATTTTTTTCCCTCCTGTGGCAAATTTATCAGTTGGTGCCGCGAGGGAATGATGCAAGCTATGGGCCTACCTTCAGTTTGTGAGGTCATGGCTGAAATGAAACGCTATAGCAACATGGAGTGGCGATATCCATCCGTTGAGGCATTCCCTTGGAAATCCCCGATTATGTATTGGATTGTACCTGAAGCAAGACGACGAATGACGCAGTATAACTTGTCGGATAAAGAAATTGGGGAATCGATCAAGAAGCAGCTAATAGCTTATTACAACCAAATTCAGGAGGGCAAACCAATCCCACCAATCAAACCTTTAATCGGTCGAGCAAAAAGAGGTGTATCTACATCAGAGCTCATTGATAAAGAGGGTAAATATCGACTGATAGGTCAGCAAGCATTAAAGGAAATTAGGGCTAAAATTTTATATCGGGATAGTTAATTAGTTATTGGCTGAATATATTGTATATAGTGAAACCTAAATCAAATAAAAGTGATGAAAAATGAAATATAAACCGATGGCCAAAGAGTTCGTTTTGCTGGATGTGGAAAAAATCAATGGCTATTTATGCGCTATTGAATCATTGAATAGAGAGCCGAATGTTGCCCCTGAGTATGAATGCACTTATGTTGAAGAGAAAACGACTTTACTTAGCTCAGTTCAGTCAGTAATTGTTCGCCATAGCGATAAGCACCCCATTGAGGATTGGCATGTTTCGTTAGATCAAATCAGCGAAAACGACATGATTAAGATAGTGGAAGAATGGTTTTTTCAGCTAGGTATTGCTGCAAAGCATTCGGATTTACTAAAAAATTTAGTCGTTGGCTTTAGGGATTTAATTCAGCCATACACGATTGGTTCTTCAATATACAGGGTGAATATATCCCCACCAATTTGGTATGCAATACGATGGGACATTTTTGTGATCCATTCTAGGCATGGTTCTCTTTTATTTGAATTTAATTTTAGTGATTGAAATGTTTGTGGGCAGTTGTACTAAAACTAAATATAGTATATAACGCGGTTCATTAATAATAGTATTTGAATTTGCGAGGAGAAAATATGTTAAGTCCCGAAGAAATAGTTAAATTTTCCGCTATTCTGGTGGCAATAATTGGGGCATGTACAACTATCTCAGTGTTATTTTTTAAAGGAATAACTAATTTTTTTTGGGAGAAGTATTTTTATAAATATAAATTACATTCTGATCATAGCTATGAGCAACAAAAAAAATAAAAGAAGCAATATCTAAACATAAGGTTCCATTGCTAGACAGTGCTGAGGCATTAAATTATAGAATCTGGAATTTTACTGATAATGCAGATAAAGGATGGTTAAAACAGGAATATGCTACAGGAGCGAATAACGGATATTATACTCATTCATTTGCTTATAGGTTTTTAAGTTTGTATGCGTGGTCTAGAAAAGTAGAGCTAGAGTTAGTATACATGGATAGCACATTAGCAGAACAAGATGACTTAGACTTTGTTAAGTATATAAAAGTGATAAAGCACATTGTTTGTGATGCATCAATCTTTGGAAAGCAATATGATTGTGAAAATGATAAAGACCATTTTTTCAAAGGGGACCTTAATGCATTAGCTGACATGTTAATAACAGAAAAAGGTATAGTTTCATATGATGAATTTAAAAAAATGGATGGTAAATTTAGTAAGATATATAATTTTTTGTATGAAATCGATGAAGGTAAAAAATGTAACAAATGGTATATACTTAATATTCTTCATTACACATTGATTATATTTTTATCACGCTATGGGTATGATTACCAGAGAACATCTTCTGAAAAAATATTAAATTTGAAAAGCAAAACGGAAGGTAATCCATATTTGTTTAAGTTGAAACCTATCTATAATAATTACTGTTTATCTCATTGCTTGGAAGTAGGAAGAATTACTAATATTTTATTTCCTGAAAATGAAATCACGCTTTATAAAAAGGTTGTTCCTATTATAAAATACCATCAATGGGATGATAAATAACAGTTAAATAATAAGGATGGTATTATGGTTAACGAAGTATATAAATACGTTCCTCCTGAGCGTATGGATATTTTAAAATCAAAAAGAATTTGTTTTTCTAAAAAAGAACAACTAAATGATAGTTTTGAATTTGAGCTAGAATTCAAGATTTGTGGCGATGAAGGCAAAGATCTTGATTATATGATAGCTCAGTTTTGTTCATCCCCTGATTTGGAAGAACAAAAAAATATGCTGATGAAAGCAAAGGAAATACAAGAATTTCAACTGAACAGAAAATTTTCTTTTGAAGAGTACCTATATTACTTGTCAGAGAATAATCCAGAAATAAATGAAAGGATTAAAGGGTACATTAAAGCTACTAAGCATTTATATTCATTAGGAGTAATTGATAATTTATGTGTTCTATCCCTAACAAATCGATGGGATAGTAATTATATGTGGGGACATTATGCTAGTTCATCTAAAGGGTTCATGATTGGTTTTGACAAGAAGCATGCATTTTTTGATAGAAGAGTTAGTAAAGATGATATGTTAAGGTCATTACATAATGTTATTTATCATGATGAACCTCCGGTTGTATATATAAACAATACCTTAAATAAAGAAGGTACAGTAAGTAACCATATGTTTTATAATAAACATACGGATCATAAGCAAGAGGAAGAATGTAGAATTATTGATTCTATTGATAATGCATCATTTGTTACAGAAACTGGTTATCATCTATTTGATATTCCGAAAGGGTTAATAACTTCAATAACGTTAGGTCATAATACGAAGCAAGAAGATGAAGAAGAAATAAAAAATTTAATTATGAATGATGATTTTTTTGAAGGAACTCAATTATTTAAAGCATCTCCAGACTCAAAAAACAGAAAAATTGATAGATATCCGTTAATAGATTAATTGTATAAAAAAGAGTGCCATAATCTAGATATATCGTCTTCTGTATATTAGTATAAGCAATCATTGGTCTGAACACCCAATCTTAACACTTGCTGTGTCTACTGAGAGAAACGTATGGCACAGCATAGCTTTATCAAAATGTCTAACGACACTCTTGTACCAGCTAATCCAGCGGCAAGGGATTTTTTGCATTCCAAAATCAAGTGTGGTGATGTGCTTTCGGCTGATTTCAAGAAAGCTCGCAACCCACGTTTCCACCGTAAATACTTCGCTTTACTCAATCTAGGGTATGAATACTGGGAACCAACTGGTGGTACCATTTCGCCTGAAGAAAAAGAGTTGATACGTGGTTACGTTAAATTCCTTGCTTACTACACCGATAACGATGACGCCCTCCAATCTGCTGCTGATGTTTATCTCGATGAGATAGCACAGAAACGAGCTCACAATATTTCAGCAACCAAATCCTTTGATGCTTTCCGCTATTGGGTTGTAGAGCAGTCTGGCCATTATGAAACCTTTGAAATGCCAGACGGTAGCCTACGCCGTGTAGTCAAATCAATCAGCTTTGCCAAAATGGATGACCTAGCCTTTGGCGAACTCTATAAATCAACCCTCGATGTGCTCTGGAACTTCATTCTATTCCGTAAATTTCCCACCCAAGAAGCTGCTGAAAATGTGGCGGCTCAGTTATTAGATTTTACCTAGAGGCAAGACCAATGACTAAATCAAAGACCAAAGAAGATAAACAATGGCTATCAGATGTAGCCGAACTTGGCTGTATTTGTTGCCGTAATATGGGGTATGGAGCAAGTCTCGCGGAAATTCATCATGTAAGAACGGGGCAGGGCATTGCTCAACGGGCTAGTCATAAAGATGTCTTACCGTTATGTCCACTTCACCACCGTGCTAGTTATGGTACCGGCTTTCATGCGGCACCCAAAACATGGCAAGAAATTCATGGTACCGAAATTGAGTTATTAGAACAAACGAAAAGAGAAGTAATGGAGCTGCGCGCATGTCGAGTATAAAAAACATTTCTGATGGACTTGTACTTGATGCTGAGCAAGAAGCTTGGTTACAAGGTTGGCTATCCAAATTCGGTGCTTGGGTTTACAGCGGTAGATTAGAGAAACGCCAAAGCAGTATCATCGCTGAATTTATGGCTACTGTAGAAAAGCGTGATTATCCAGAAAGGGAAATGTGTAATGACGATGACGGAATGTTAATCACCAAGGTGGTCGATAAAATTTATCATATAGACCGAGTCGCATTCACATTATTGTTATTACGCTATGCTTTTGTGAGCTCCGATCGTGCCATTGCTCGTTATTATTATGGTATTGCACAGCCACGCCAGATGGTTCGCAGAAATCGCACGCTTGAATATCGAAAGCCCTCAATGGCCACATGTCGCCGTGAGGTAAAAGAAATTATCCGTTCTGCCGAGTATTTAATTTATCCACATCTCTATAATGCATTTAAAATACGCGATAATGAGTGGAAAAAGAAAAATAATAGTAAGAACGTGTTGACTTCCTTGATCCAATGAGCCACTATTTCAAGGTAAGTTGCCATTTTAGTAACTTCACCAACTAACCCAGCCAATGCGCTGGGTTTTTTGTTTGTATGTATTTAAGTGGTGTTATTCAGTACAAGAAAATTCGACTTTGGGTATCGTCGTTATCCTTAAGAAATCTTGACTGCTTTGACTTTTTTTGATGTACATTACATCTGTTGTTTTGACAGTAATAAAGATTTTACTAATGTTGTCAGGTTGGGGCGTTGTAAATTTTTCAGGGATATTGAGGGATTTAATTTCATCAGTTAAGTAGCATCTATATTCATTTCCAAGCCCTGATGCTTTTATTTGAAAAGTACTTTGTAAAATTATTGGTGTTAATAGCATTATTCCTGAAATTAATAACACAATGGAACTATTTAGATTATCTTTAAAGAAAGTCATTAAAAGCATTATAACTAAAAAGGTAATGCCATATAAATATATAATATTAGAAAACTCTTCACTGCTTGCAGATGATATTAGTATTAGAGAGAATAATATTAAAAAATAAATAAATAAAACTATAATGGTGGAAATGGTAAAAAGAAATAATTTAGATAATGGAATGTCTGATACTTTTCTTAGTGTTATATAAGAAGGGAGGACTAGTAAGGATGTTACAATAAGAAACGTGGGTGTTAATTTAGGGCTGTTAGTGATAATAAGATAGATAAATAAAGAAAGTGATAGATATATAACCAGTTTGGCTACATCATTAACTTTTTTCTTGAAGCCAGTTTGTTTGAAGATTGTTTCATTTTTTAGTGCTAAAAAAAAGCATAGGCCAACATAAAAAATAATAATAATACTTGATATAATTGAAATCACACCAATAGTAGTTATTATTTTAATGCTTATTAAGTCCATAAGTTGTATTTTATTGTTTTTACAATATAGAAAAAGAGATAGAACGCCATATATAACAGGTAAATACATCAAAGGTTTCCTGATTTTTTGTAATGGTTCAAATATTTTTACTATTTTTATCAAGTATCTGTTTAGCTCATAAAATACAATGCTTTTCATAATTAGTCCTAGAGTATTGAATTTTTCTATACTATCAAATTTAACTTAAATAATGGAACACTCCGTAGGGGGTGAAATCATGCGTATGGATAAATATAGCAACGCAGCCTACGGCAGTGCTGGGCTTACAGCATTCTTTGCAAGCCTGTCGCTTTATGAATGGGGCTTTATTATCGGGATGGCGTTCAGCATCATCCTTGGTCTCGCGACCTTTTTCATGAATCGACGAGAACAGAGAAAGCGAACTCGATTATTTGAAGAACTGGTTAACAAAACCGACCCTCTAAACCCTTCAGCTACTGCACGAAAAGCCGCCGAACTTATGGCGAAAGCGCCTAAGGATATCTAATGTCACTCAAACAAAAACTAACTGTGCTTGTTGGCGCAGGGGCTTCGGCTATCGCTTTAACGGTGATTGCACATTTTGAAGGTATTAGATATGAACCTTATGAAGATGTGGGAGGGGTTTTAACAGTTTGCTATGGGCATACGGGAAAGGACATTGTTCCCAACAAAGTTTATTCAAAAGAAGAATGCAACGAGCTGTTAGAGCTGGATTTTATGAGAACTAAACTGCAAGTAGATCGCCTGGTTAAAGTTCCTGTTGATGAATATACAAAAGCAGCGCTTTATTCATTTGCATTTAATGTTGGTACCAGCGCATTTGCTAAGTCGACAATGTTGAAAAGGCTAAATGTAGGTGACCAATACGGTGCTTGTGAAGAACTAAAAAAATGGGTTTACGCTGGTGGTAAGGTATGGCGTGGGCTAGTTAATCGTAGAGAGGCGGAGGCGGCCATATGTCATGGAAACCTATAGTGGTTGTAATTTTCTTTATGCTACTTGCGATATCAATGATTGTATTTGGTGCCTACAGACTCACAGAAAACACATGCAGTATTGATAAAGTCAGTTTAGAAAAGCGCTGCCAGAAAGCCATCGATCATTATAAAGGTCAGCAAGTTAATTTTTAATCTTCTATATGGTAATCGCCATGAATACAGTCAGAGTCGCGTTATTTATCGCAGCGTGGGTAGGCATATGGGGAATGTGGAAGCAACATGAGAGAATAGGTGAGCTAAACACCAAGAATGCCGCATTACTCGTCGAGCTGACAGAGCAAGTCAAAATCAATGAGGCTTATCAAGAACGAATTCAATCACTTCATAAACTCGATACTAAACATATTCAGGAACTAGCCAATGCAAAAAATGAAATTGATAAGTTGCGTATTGCTGCTGAGCGTAATCCTGAGCGGGTGTACATCAAAGCCAGTTGTAAAAAAGCCAAAAGCATTACCGCCACCGGCTTGGATGATGCAATCACCGCCAGACCTACTGACTCCGCTATCCGAAATTATTGGTTACTCAGACAACGAATCGCAGAGTCCAAGCAAATGATACTTGGATTGCAGGATTACATTAGAACGGAGTGTTTACGTTAATACCAATCGGTAAATGTTCTTGCAAAAAAAATTAAACTTATGAAGGTAAGGGCGCTTAATAAGTAGATGGAAAACTTTAAAAAAAGTGTCGTTATATCTGGTTGTTTTTTATCTTTACTAATAATGAATAGGATGCAGATAAGGATAGGGATAGATATGAGTAAGAGCGCAATGGGGTAAGTATACATATATATTGATACAGCTCTCTTTGTGATGGAATTCTTATCAAATAGTAAAATATATCCTTAACAAAAAAAAGCCTACACAGCAGTAGGCTAAAAGATGTTGCTTTATACAATTGAATATCTCTTTAAACATAGTCGGTATTTCAAAGTATGCAAAATGATTTCTAAGAATTTAAATTTATAGTCGATTAAGTGAACAATGAGCCTCTATTTTGGCGCTTTTTAGTAGCCAGATATTGGATAGGTCTCACAGCAGCCTTTAGCCTGGTATGATCAGTCATTGATAATTTGAAATATCTGGATTCACATCTACCCTTTAAATACCCATAATTAATGTAAATGATTGTACGAAAGTGGTATGAAAAACAGAAGTCAACAATTACTAAATGATTCAGCACTCTTAGATGTAAGAATTAGATATTTAGTCAAATTTATACAAAGTAGAGTATTTAATAAACTATCAGATAGTGAAAAAAGATTGTTTGAGTCACAACTTTATTCAATGAAAGCGTTGTCATCTATATTAAAAATGAGAGTAGATATAGTAAATGATGGAAAATAACTATACATAATAGCCAGCCTATACGAGTTTTTATAAGGGAGGTATGAGAAAATACGCAGTAAAAACAAAGAAAAGCCCCAGTTTAGGGGCGAAATAAAACGAAGCAATAATTTGAATACACTATCAGCATAGATGATTAGCAAAGTTTTCACATGAATTAAGTGTAAGCAAATACGGAAAAGAAAATACAGAATTGAGTGTCGTTAAATGTCCAGAGAAACACTAGAAGAATAAATATAACCTCTAGTGTTTTAGACATGAGAGTAGATTTTTTACTGAGCTGCTCTTTGTATTGCCTCTCCGCCAGCCTCTATGTCTTCACCAACACCTTTAGTGGTGTTACAGGCAGTTAATGTGAAAGCAACAGCTAATGAGCAGATGAGGAAACTGATTTTTTTCAACATATTTTCTTCCTTTTAGTGTGAAGTTATAAGTTACAAAAGATCACTTTTAATTATAGCAGAACAATTTGATTACCATTTTTATCTGCATAGAGCTGTAATACTAGTATTAAGCCATCATGTTTATGTGGGATTGGTGTGGCTTGCGGTACCTGACAAATGAAAATGAGCTGCTATATTTTAAGTGTTAATACTTGTTTTGGTGACTAATCAACATTAGCAATAAAGGGTACACTCTATGATATTAAAAGAGCTATTTATCCGCATGCTTTATGTTTTCCAATACTTTGTAATTGGTTTTCTCTTATTATTAACATCAATAGCCATACCAAATTGGTTAGGCAAGGCATCAGTCTTTTTTGTAGGGTAGAATTTAGTAAGTGGGTAGTGTTTAGGGAGGCTGCTATGGCAGGTAGTGAAGGGGACGAAATTAAATATTTACCATGGACAGGTGCGGCTTTGAAAGTAGCTTTGATAATGACAGTCGAAGCTATGAAGTTAACGCCTGAAGAGGCAGAAAAGAAAAATATTACTGTTGTAGTTGGTCCGTATGCTCGCCCATATAAGGAAATAATGGACATAGCTGAAGAATATGGTGAAAAAGAAATTCCTAAATCAATGAGAGATGCTACTCCAGAAACAAAATAAAAAAGAATTCACAATAACCCGCCTAGAGCGGGTTTTTTATTGGGGAAATAGCTAATCAGAACGTTTATTTCTACAAGTAGACTTTCTAATGAGCTAAGGAGATAAAGATGATGGCTAAACCGGATTGGGGGACGCTACAGCAACAGTTCCTCACCGAACATGCTAAATCAGGAATATCCCCTAAAGAGTGGTGTGAAGACCAGAGACTTAATTACGCAACTGCTCGACGATATATTAAAAGGCCAGCTGCGCAATCTGCGCAAAAAACTGCGCAAAAGAAATTGCGCACTGCGCACGATAAAGAATGCGCAAAAAAGTCTATATGTAATAGCGCAATACCAACTGCGCAGAGTAGAGAGCAAGATAATGCGCACAATGATGAAAATACCTTTGATGTGCGAAACTACGGGCTTAATGACTCACAAGTCAAATTCGTCAAT
>NZ_JAMPQI010000006.1:0-268437 GCF_028482365.1 Providencia sp. PROV122
CGGACTGAAATAACCCAAGATGCCGTATTAAAAATGTGGTGGGATATCGCAACTGCAGACGTTAACGAGCTAACGGAATATCGTCGGTTGTGTTGTCGTCATTGCTGGGGATTTGGTTTCAATCATCAGTGGCGCGATGCGATAGAGTATGAAGATGCAGTTACTGAGGCTAGGGCTAAGAAACAAAAGATACCAAATGACAATGGCGGTTACGGTTATGACAATTCACTTGACCCAAATCCTGATTGCCCACGCTGTAATGGTTTTGGTATTGGTCATGCGCATTTTCATGATACACGCGATTTAACTGGAGCAGCTCGTCGTTTATTCGCTGGGGTGAAAGAGGGTAAGTTTGGTGTCGAGGTGATCACTCGTAATCAAGACGATGCGCTTAAAATGGTTGCACAGCATTTAGGGATGGTTAAGAACAAGACTGAGATTACAGGTGCTGATGGTGGGCCTATTCAATCAACAGGTATCGATTTAAGTCATTTGAGTTTTGAGCAGCTTATACAATTGAGAGAAAAAGTCCAAAAGTGATATAACATACCCATGTGGAAAAATGGAAGCATGGATATGCAAAAGGTAAAAGTAGACCAAATAACGTATGAGTGGCATACATATGAAACCGATAAGTACAACGGAATTTATGGTTTCAATTTCGATGGTACTAATGCGCAAGTTCTAGAAATTAAAGGTGTTGATTATGATTTTCATATCGTAATGCGAGTGCGTAAATACGACGGCTATTTTGTTTTTGGGACTATGTTGTGTTTTGGCTCTGTGCTATCTAAGGATTATAGTGTTGTTGAATCAGGTGTACGTTTATTTTTATATAGACCGAGGCTTAATTTTGCCAAAGGCCATGATATCGAAAGTAAACACATTCAGAGCATTTTGCAGCATATTAATAGCGATAGATTTAGGCCATTTATTGCTGATGTTCGGGGAACATGGATAGATAGAAAAGCACTACCTCATGAAGTGAAAAAGATTAGCTGATAATTTCTTCGTTACTGCCTATATTTAACATAATGGCTCTTACATGCCCTGCGACTTTTCAACTCAATTAAAATGTCACCTCAAACTTATAAAAGTCTAAATCTTCTTCCTGAATTTAGGCTTTTTATTTGTTGCTAATTTGTTATCAAAAACTTATTTTCCATTTCACTATCATTTTGAGGTGAAAGGGCTATTTATTCCATTTTAGGTGTGGCTATGAATATCGATTTCAGCTTGTTTGATGAAGAGATCGAAAGGGAGATAGCGCGCCGTAGTTTGCATGAATTCATTCAGTACATAAACCCTGAATACATCACGAGCCATTTCTCTCAAACGGTGTGTGATGCGCTCGACCAGTTCTTGGTTGATATGATGAACGGAAAGCGCCCTAAATTAATATTGGGTGCGCCGCCACAGCATGGAAAGTCTGATATTGTTTCCCGCTATCTTCCTGCTTACTTCTTTGGTAAATACCCGAACATGCGCGTTGGGGCGCTGTCGTATTCGTCTGATTTAGCCGGTGATATGAACACCGATGTTCAGCGGATTATGATGTCAGCTGAATATCGTGCCTTGTTTCCTAAGAGCTGGTTAGGCAACAAGCCTGAAAATGGCATTGCTGTTAAACGTAACTCTGACGAGTTCGGCATTGCCAATCACAAAGGCAGCTATGTGTGTGCGGGTGTCAGTGGCCCATTAACGGGTAAGAAAGTTGACCTTGGTATTATTGATGACCCGATAAAGAACTCGAAAGAAGCACTTAGTCCGACGGTTAAAAAGTCGATTTGGAACTGGTACGTTTCGACCTTTAAGACCCGTTTATCAAAAAACAGCGGTGAAATCATCATGGCCACGCGGTGGGCGACCGATGATTTATCTGGCCAATTAAAAGAAAAAGCCCCTGAAACCAAGGTACTTGCATTCCCTGCCATTAATGAGCAAGGGGAAGCGTTGGTACCTGAACTTCATCCCATTGATAAACTGTTGGAAACCAAAGCAATACTGGGTGATTACTTCTGGTCTGCGATGTATCAACAGTCACCGAAGCCGGGTGACGGTCAAATCTTCCACGAAGAGTTTGTTCGCTACTACTTACCTAAAGACCTACCGGATAAATTCGATAAGGTTATTCATAGTTGGGATATGACCTTTAAAGACAGCGACGGTACCGACTATGTAGTGGGGCAGGTTTGGGGTAAGAAAGATGCCAATGCCTATTTACTCTATCAAATCCGAAAACGCATGAGCTTCACCCAAACTAAGGATGCTGTGAAGCTGCTAGCGGAAAAATTCCCTGAAGGGCGCCGTAAGCTGGTGGAGGATAAAGCTAATGGCCCTGCAGTTATCGACTCTCTTAAATCATCGGTATCAGGCTTAATTCCTGTTGAGCCCGATGGTAGCAAAATCGCACGTGCTCATGCCTGCACCGCTGAATGGGAGGCGGGTAACGTGTGGCTACCGCACAAAGATATTGCGCCGTGGATAGTGGAAACCGTAGAGGAAATTACCACGTTCCCATTCGCTGGTCATGACGATACGGTGGATGCGATGACGCAGGCGCTACGTGATTTATACCAGAAGAAAAAAGGCGGTTTTTTCACAACCAAGAGGTAATTCTATGTGGCCGTTTAAAAGGCGAAAAATTGCAGAGCAGATTGCGCCGCCGAAGCGGTCAGCATTTACCACAGATTTGTATCCTGCATTAGCAAAAGAGAATGGGTTTAACGGGTTAGCATTACCGCAGCCGATGATTAACGGTGTGGGGATGGATAGCATTGATACTTCCGTTCCTTCATTTAAGGGTGAGCAAGTTTATGGCGTACCCGAATCGCAAGCGGCTTGGTATGCGAGCCAAATGTTTATTGGCAACAATATGTGCGCCATCATTGCGAAACATTGGCTGGTGGATAAGGCCTGTAATATGCCTGCCCGTGATGCTATTCGCCAAGGGTATGATATTGATTGCGATAATGACGATGACAGTGCTATCAGCAAGAAGCTACGCAAGCGCGATAAAAAGTACCGTATACAGCATCATTTGAAAGAGCTTATTCACTTTGGGCGCGTGTATGGTGGTCGATTGGCACTGTTTGTTGTAGAGACATCAAACCCGAAAGAATGGTATGAAAACCCCTTTAATCTCGATGGTGTGACTAAAGGGATGTACAAGGGGATCAAGCAAATTGACCCGCAATGGGTAACGCCTGATTTAACCGACTCCAACATTCAAGACCCTGCCAGCATGGACTTTTACGACCCAACCTATTATGTGATTGCGGGTCGCAAATATCACAAATCGCACTTTATTAAGTTTGTCCCGTTCCCCGTGCCTAACGTGCTGAAGCCGCTGTATAACTATTTCGGCGTATCCGTGCCAGAGCGTATTTATGAACGGGTCTATGCGTCAGAACGGACAGCCAATGAAGCGCCACAATTGGCCATGACCAAACGGTTATTGACTATCGGTATGGCAGACCCTGAAGGTGCAGATAAGAACACCATTCAGGAAAACATGCTTTATTTTATGGAGATGCGCGATAACTATGGTGTGCAGGTGATGGGGAAAGAGGACGTTGCACAGCAGTTCGACACCTCGTTAGCGGATTTAGACGCCACCATTATGACGCAATACCAGCTGGTGGCTGCAGCAGCAAACGTACCTGCCACTAAGTTACTCGGTACCACGCCAAAGGGCTTTAATGCGACGGGTGAGTATGAAGAGTCGAACTACCGCGAAGAGCTAGAAAGCGTCCAATCAAACGACTTAGAAGAACTTTTGCAGCGTCATTACGACATGTTGATGCGTAGCGAAGAACTACCCTTGACTGAAATATCGGTGACGTGGGCGCCACTCGATAGCCCAACGGCGGCAGAGAGTGCCGATATTGAGTTGAAATCAGCTCAGACGGACGCGGCTCTAGCGGCTACGGGCGCAATTGATGGGCTGGATATCCGTAAAAAATTGGCAGCAGATAAAGAGTCGAGCTATTACGGCATTGATGTGAACGAGAGTGACTATGTCGAGACGAATACGAGTCCGAACGAAAAAGGCGAAGTGGGCAACCTCTCGCCAAGCGGTGTTGAAGGGCAAGCCACTACAGTACTCAGCAGCGCCATCTAGCCGTTATCAACGTGACATGTCACAACTAATCAACTCAATGATTAAAGACTATGAAAACGTATTTAGTGAATTGAGTAATGATTTTGACGGCGCCACAATGGATGCCAGCATTGCGAGTCAAACACGGATTTGGCTCAATCGGTTAAAACGCAAGTGGGATAAAATCTTTAATACGCAGTCTAGCGCCATAGCCGATAAGTTTGTTTCCCAAGTCGATATCGGTGCGCAGCGTAATTTAGACGATTCCCTTAAACAGCTTTCCGGTGGCATTACGATTAAAACCCCTGCAATGCCTGATGCGTTAAAAGACCGAATGATAGCCGCTACGGCTGAAAATGTTTCCCTGATTAAATCCATCCCTAGCCAATTTCATCAACGTATCGAAAGTGCTGCCCTGCGCTCTATCTCACAAGGGGGCGAGGGTGCGAAAACCTTATTAGATGAAATCAGGCATACAGGCAGTGTGACAGAGAGCCGAGCGAATTTTATCGCCGTTGACCAAACGCGAAAAATCACGACTGCGGCAAACTATGAGCGCATGAAATCAGCGGGTATTCGTAAAGCCATCTGGCACCACTCGGGGGGAAGTGCAGAGCCGAGAGAATGGCATCTACAGCTGGATGGCAAAGTATTTGATTTAGACAACCCGCCAATTATTGACCCAAAAACAGGTGAGCGTGGATTGCCGGGTCAATTACCTAACTGCAAATGCTTTTGGACGCCTGTTATCGATTTTAGTGGGGAAGAAAGCGGCGAGGAGACATGACAAAACGAACCTATGACAACAATGGCTGGCTCGAAGTGACAGATAACCCCATCTCTAAAGTTGGGGTTTTTGATTATTTGGGGGCAGAAATTGGTGCGCCGGTACCCGATAAAATCTATCGCGTATTGCGGCCACCAGAAGAACTGGCCAGCGAAGCGACAATTAACTCTTTCAAACTCACCCCGTTCATTATTGAACATGAAATGTTAGGCAAGCATGCGACCCCAGCGGAGAAAAAAGGTATCCAAGGGGTGATTGGTGAGAATGTCTATTTTGACCCGCCGTATCTTAGAGCCAATATCAAAATATTTTCGGATGTGGCGCTCAGCAATATCGACAGCGGCAAAATCGACCTCTCCCCTGGTTATCGCAGTAAATATGAATTTACCTCTGGCATTTATGAAGGCCAACACTATGACGTTATTCAGCGTCACCTACGTGGAAATCACCTCGCATTAGTCGATGAAGGGCGAACCGGCCCTGACGTCGCTGTGCAAGATCACCTCGTTATCACTATCGACACAAAGGAACTTATTCGCATGAACGAAGAAGAAAACAAAGAGAAGCAAACCACTGATGAAGGTGCGTTTACAGCGGAGCAAGTCACTGCGCTGAAAAGCATTATTGCAGAGGTGATTGCACAAACTCAGTCTTCAACCGATGAAGAACTGGAAGAAGAAAAGAAATCCACTGACGCTGATCCTGAGGAAGAACAAAAAGCGGAAGAAGCCGTGGCAGCCGCCGAAGTTGCAGCGGAAGAAGCTACAACCGGTACACCTGAAGCCGTAGAAGCGGCAGAGGTGGCAATTGAGACAGCTGTCGAAGCCATCGAAGAAGCTAAGGAGCATCTCGACCAAGCGACCACGGATAGCTTAAATCGTCGACTCAAACGCTTGAAAAACAGCATCAGTACGATGGATGAGATTGCATCCTTAAAGCGCAAGATTAAGCGTTTGGAAGCATCAAAGCCCACCATGGACACTGGATTGCTGCTAAAGCAAATCGGCGAGCGTGATTCGTTAGCCCATAAGCTGACCCCATTCCTTGGCGTATTTGACCATGCCGCCATGACTAAGCAACAAGTGGCGGAGTATGGCGTTGATAAGCTCGGCATTCAATGTGGCAAGGGCAATGAAGCCATTGCACTCGATGCGTGGATGCAAGGGCGAGTACCAGATTCACAGAAAGCCACGGTGACGATGGACTCTGCGGTTAGCAATCAATCAATTATGGATAAATGGGGAGCGAAATAATGGCAATTCCTAAATCAGTGGTGCATGGCTTAACGTCTGGCGTAGTGGGTGAAATCAGCCATGCAGGGCCTATTCGTGCCGTTGCCGCCATTCTCAGCTCAGCGGATGAAAAACAAAATATCTTCGGTCGGGCTTACACCTACAAAGATGATTCTATTGAATCTGTGCAAGTGGGTGGCAAGGGCGCATTTGCGGGGATCATGATTAACCCGAAAGCGTATCGTATTGAAGTGAACTATGCACGCAATGGCACTCAAGGTGAATTTTTGGCGATGGGTGAGGTGTATGTCGAACTCAAAGAAGGGGTAGGTAAGATCAATGCGCCAGTTGTCTTTGATGAAACGGACGGCTCACTTTCATCCAAGCTTGTTCCTGCTGCTGGCGACCGCGTGATTGGTTTTGTTAGTCGTCACGTTGAATCCAGTGAATCAGCCCATTTGAGCGTTATTCGCTTAACAGAAATCCCATATCCAGCGGCAGTAAAGGAAGGTGAATAATGCCAGTTAGTAAGCAAAAGTTTTATATGTCTGGCCGCGATATTCGTAAGCATGGCCAACTTAATATCCAACCTAACCAACAGTGGACGTATCGCGAGCTTGAGCAAATTGGTTTTGGCGGTTTGGCGTCGATGGACTCCGCTATCACGGGCGCAGCCATGCAAGGTGGGTTAATTCAGCGTGAAATGTTGCAACACGTCCTTCCTGGTCTCATTCGCACCGCAACCCGTGTTCGTGTGTTGGATGAAATCACCGGTGTATTGAATGCCGGCGAATGGCACGATGAGGAAATCATTCTGAACGTGGCTACACCAACCGGTAAGGCTGAACTTTACGGCGACCATACCAACGTGCCGTTAGCATCTTACATTCAAGACCAAGAACGTCGCGGTATCGTGCGTTTTGAACAAGGTTTTCAAGTCGGTAAGTTAGAGGAAGCGCGCCAGTCTGCAGCTGGGTTTGAAGCCGCTGCGGAAAAACGTAATTCAGCGACGGAATCTTTAGAGCAAGGGCGTGAGCGGATTGGTTACTATGGGTTTAATAGCCCTGAAACACGTGTATTTGGCTTGATGAATGAACCGAATCTACCGGCTTATGAAACCGCATCGAAAAAATGGAAGGGCGGCACGTTTGCCGATATCACCCAAGATATTACCGATATGTTCTCGCGCATTGAAATGAGTTCAGGTGGGATTATCAAAGACGATATCGCGATCACATTGACGTTACCGTTAGGCTACCGTTCAACGCTAAATGTCGCTAACCCTGTGGCGCGTGGTGAAACGGTGTATCAATGGGTGAAAGAGAACTATCCAAATCTGCGCTTTGTGTTCTCACCTGAATTTGTCGGGGCGAATGGTGGTGCGGATGTGGCGTATATGTTTGCGGATACCATTGATGATGGCTCAACTGCAACCAGCGCGACCATCTTACAAGTGGTGCCTGTTAAGTACCAATTACTGGGCTCGCAAGCGCAAATAAAAGGGTATTTAGAGGATGCGACCAACGCAACCGCGGGTGTCTTTGTCACGCGCCCTTGGGCTATCACCCGCCTAACTGGCATTTAACCTGACCACTTCCTTTTTTACGCCCTCAAATGAGGGCTTTTTTATTGGAGAAAACCATGTCTCTCTATGTCTACTGCACGTTATCCAACGATCAAAACTACTCGGTCACGGATGGCAAAGTGTTTATTGCAGGTCAAGCCAATATCATGACCAAGCATATGTATACCCCGCGTGGGCGCGTTACGGAAATCAGTGATGAGCAATACGCCCAGCTTAAAGATAACCACGTTTTTCAGTTACACAAAGAAAACGGGTTTATTAGCGTTGAAAACCGCAAAGAAGATCCTGAAAAAGTGGCTACCAATATGGAGGCTAGCGATAAGTCAGCGCCAGATACCGTGGAATCTTTGGAAGCAGAAAAACAGGAAGTCCCTAAAACCAACAAAAAGGGTAAATAATGATGGAGACGAGCACATTTCCCCTAACGTCATTTCGTGTGCTCTATCCATCGTTTAATGGTGTGAGTGATGATGACATTTATATTATTGCTCAATCTGCCTTAAATTACTTTTCTCCCTGCAGGGGCGTATGTACTAACGAACTGTGGATGTTGGTTGTTGCTCATATGCTATCACTGCGAAAGTGGATTGCGGATGATGAATCCCCAACCGGTGTTGTGACTAGTGTGACCATCGATAAAGTCAGCGTGTCATTCTCTGCGCCCCCTGCGGGTTCTGATTGGTCACACTGGTTCAAAATGACCACCTATGGCCAACAGTTCTTAGCACTCATTAAGCGCTGTAGCGTACCGCAATATATTGGTGGAGCCGGTGAACGTTCAGCCTTTCGCGGTGTGGGTGGCCGGTTCACACGAGGGGGGCGGTTACGTTAATGACGAAATTAGTTCAGTTGAAAAAAGTCTATGATGAGTTAGCCAAGAAACGATTGAAAGTGGGTTTCTTTGAACACTCGAAGTATCCCGATGGTACGCCCATTGCCTATATCGCTGCCATTCAAGAGTTGGGTTACCCCGCAGGTGGCATACCTCCCCGTTCGTTTTTTCGCCCAACAATGAGCGATAAAAAAACAGAGTATGGCCAGTTAATTTTCCGTGTGGCCAAAGCAGCGGCCGTTGGCAATATCTCTGTTACTGATGGGCTAACCCAAGTGGGGGCAAAAGCGGCTGGGGATGTGAAACTGGCCATTAAAGCGGTAACCACACCTGCCTTGGATGATTCAACAGTAAAAGCCAGAGCGCGTCGCCATAGCAAAGGGAAATCAACCAATAAGCCCTTAGTGGATACAGGGCAGATGTTACAGGCCGTCAGTTTTACCGTGGAGGATAAGTAATGTTCGGAAATTTACACCGTATCGCTTCCCGCTATATTCCTCAGCAAACAGCCCAGTGGTTTCGTTTTAAAGGCCGAACGCCCGATGAGCGAGGGCATGACCAAAACCAATATTATGAGCCAGTGGATATTCGGGGGAGTTGGCAAGCAGTCGATACCCAAGATGCACAATCAATGGGCTTTGATTCAAGCTCTATCTATCGCCGTTTTTATACCTCCCATGATATCAAAGGCATTCAGCGCGGTACGTCTCCTGATTTCCTTGTTATTAATGGTAAAAAATACGATGTGATGGGGGATGCGGATTGGTATGAGCAGGACGGCTGGAAATCGGTAATTTGTATCGAGGTGGGTGCTTATGACGGATAATGACGTTGATATTGCCATTCGCAAACAGCTATTACGGCAGCTGGCCGAAGTGGGTATTGATATCCCTGTGAAAGCGGGTTTTCAATCCACCAAGCAAGGCCGTGAAGATAATATGGTGATGTTCTTTTCCATCAATGAAAATGGTCATGGCTGGCAAGGTCGCCATTACAATGTCCAAGGCAATATTGCCAATCACCAAGAAAACCAATTATCGGAAAAAACGTACCAAGTTCAGGCATTCATTACCCAATTAGGCCCGTATACCGCCAATGATATTACCGCCATTGCCCGAATGGTTGTCAATTCACTGCCTTTTGTGACCACATTGAGAAAGCAAGGTATTGGTGTGCAACGGGCAACATCCGTTCGCCAGCCTTACTTTATTAATGACCAAGGCAACTACGAACAAAACCCCTCGTTTGATTTTAATGTGACGTTTAAACGCTCTCTTTTCCCTGATACAGCTGCCATAAGCGCGCTCTATCCTGATATCCACCGCATATAAGGTTTTATTATGCCAATTAAACAAACTCGATACGTTGATATCGCATCGGCGGTTATTGGCGCGTCTGCTGTCCCGATGCGTAAATTAACCGGCCGCTTATTTTCCACTAACCCGAAAATACCTGCAGGTAAAGTTTTAGAGTTCGCCAGTGGTCAGGTTGATGATTTACTGGGTGTTGATTCTCCCGAAGCCCACTTTGCACGACAATATTTTAGCTATGTCAGCCCCGCACCCGTGAGCAAGCCTAAAGAGCTGCAAATTGCGTCTTTTGAACCTGTCGGCCGAGCGCCTACGCTATTTGGTACCAAAGCTGCCGCATT
This sequence comes from Providencia sp. PROV122, assembly GCF_028482365.1. Taxonomy (NCBI): domain Bacteria; kingdom Pseudomonadati; phylum Pseudomonadota; class Gammaproteobacteria; order Enterobacterales; family Morganellaceae; genus Providencia; species Providencia sp. PROV122. The sequence continues at coordinate 10,190 of NZ_JAMPQI010000006.1, forward strand.
AGCAGATTTAAAAATCATTGCGGATGGGACGCTCTCCGTCACGATTGGTACCGTCACTAAAAGCTACAAAGACATTGATTTGTCAGAAGCGAAGTCCTATGCGGATATTGCGTCCACCATTCAAGCAAAGCTCAATGCAGAAAGGGAACCGCAATTTTCCAGTAGCTACTTGACGTTTAACTCACTCGATAGCGCCTTTGAGCTGAGTGGTGGTGTGCAAGAACGCGCATCCATTAGTGTTGAATATTCGGTGCTAGCCAATGCCATGGGGCTGTCTTCCGGTACCGCATCTGAAGGTAACCCTGCACAAACGCCGCTGGAAGCCTTTATGGTTGCCGAGCAAGTCTCCGATTCATTCGGCAGTGCGACATTTTTGGATGAACTGACGTTAGAGCAAGCAGTGCCACTGGCGCAGTATGTTTCCGGTGAAAACGTCAAATACCAGTTGCACATTCGCGTGAGCGAAAAGCAGGTTGAAGATTTTAGCGCAGCATTGATGGGAACCGCTTCTGTGGGGTTAAACCTCAAAACAGATACCAACTATTTTATTCAAACCTTACCCATGGCCGTTATGGCGGCGACGGATTATGACCGAACCAACGCCACGACAAACTACATGTTTCGTCAGTTAGGTGTGACGTTCCCTGCGCAAGTGACCACGGATAAAGCCGCTGACCGATTCGATAAGCTTCGCGTGAACTATTACGGTGAAACCGCGATAGCTGGCTCGCAAATTCGTTTCTATCAGCGAGGCTTCTTATGTGGTGGTCCGTCTAATCCGCTGGATATGAGCGTGCACGCCAATGAGCAATGGCTAAAAGCCTATATTGCTCAGCAGTGGTTTAACGTGTTGTTGGCCACACGGGGTGTTCCAGCGAATAAGGACGGTGAAGCGCGTGCGTTGATGGTGATTGCCGGTGCGGTCACCAAAGCGATTAATAACGGCACGATTTTAGCGGGTAAAACGCTGAGCGACGTGCAAAAGCTCGCCATTGCAGATGCATCCGGCGATGACCTTGCTTGGTATGACGTACAGGATAAAGGCTATTGGTATAACGCGCAGATTGTTGAAAATACGGGTGAAAGCGACTTGCCTGAGTATGTCATGAAATACGTGCTGATTTATGGCAAAGGCGATTGGGTTCGCAAAGTCGAAGGCTCTCATAATTTAGTCTAGGAGTAGAACATGCATGATATCTCTGCAACTGGCTTGAGTTTTACCATTCAAGCCAGCAAAACCTTTCCCACTGGGATTTTAATTACCGCCTTTGCTGACGATGCTGACCCACTGGATTTACCGGCTGTCGATATTGCACAAACCGGTATGGACATTAACGGTAACTTGGTGAGTTGGTCCACACCGACACCACAAACCGTCACGATTAACGTATTGGCTGGCAGTGAAGAAGATCAAAACTTGTCGATTTTGCTCGAGGCGAATACCGCGAAAAAAGGGCGCCGACACACAAGGGATATTATTACCTTTGTCGCCTCTTACGGTGATGGTTCAACGGTCACGGCGCGTAACGGCAAAATTACCAATGGCAGTCGTGGCAATTCTGCCGCCTCTGCAGGGCGTTTGAAATCCAAAGCCTATACCTTTGTGTTTCAGGATTTCGACAGTACGCGTATCCGTTAATTTATTTCAATTTCTGGCGGGGGTTCCCGCCTTTTTTATCGGTGTTAACCATGCTTATAAAACCTAAAGAAGTGGCTATTAAAGACGTTGATGGCGTTGAAAAATTATTCATTATTAGTCGCCTACCCGCGACAGTTGGGCGTGAAATCTTAGCGAAATACCCGTTATCCAATGCCCCGAAAATCGGTGACTACGAAGTGAGTAAAGAGGCCATGCTGAAAATGATGGCCTATGTGTGTGTCACTATCGATGGTGAAGAAATCTCCCTTAAAACACAAACACTTATTGATAACCATGTGCCTGATGGCGAATCGTTGATCCGCTTAGAGTTGGAAATGTTGAAGTACAACACCAGTTTTTTCGGGGGCGACGGGAACTCAGGCTTCCTCCATTACCTGCTCAGCAAGGTAAGCGGTTCACTCCCGTCGATTATAAAAACGCTGATGGGTTCTTTGCCGTCATAGTCAGCGAACGCCTCGCCACCTTCACCGAACTCAAAACCTCAATAGATTTAGAAGAAGCAATGGACCTGTGGGAAATTGCCATCACTAACCGTTATAACGAAGCCCTTGCGGCTTCAAAGGATCGCTAATGTCATTAATGGATACCTTTGTGCAGGTCTTTGAGTTTGATACAAGGCAAGCGGATGGGGCATTTAAAAAGGTGCAACGTTCGACCGATGACATTATTGATGGCATGAAACAAACCCAACAGGCGGCGCAGCAAAGTTCACTGACCATCGGGAGTGTAATGACGGAGCTTTGGCAATCACTGCAGGGGCTGTCGACCGAACATGCCATTTTGTTTACCACCAATGCCAGCGAGGTCAATGCCGAGACAAGCCACATCGTGGATAGGTTAGATGCAGTGAGCTCATCATTAAGCGCATTGGATGAGCAGCGGCAAAATGCAGACGTTGCTTGGGGCTCCGCGGGGGATGCGCTAGGGGAGTGGGGGCAATCACTGCAAGCTGAAATCAGCCAACTGAAAAATGACCTCGGCTCGTTATCGGTGGGTGACCAAAAAAACGTATTAGAACAGGTCAAAGGCTCGGTCAGTGAGTATATTAACGAGCTGCAAAAAATCCCGACTACCACGGCCGATGGCGTCGCAGAAATTGAACGTGTGATGGTAGACTTACGGCAATCGGTGCAAGGTTTATCAGTTGAACATTCGATTGATTTTGTCACTAATGCAGATGAGGTTATTGCCCAAACAGGCTCGGTTAAAACACAATTAGAGACAGTAACAGATTCGATGGCCAACCTTGAGGTACAGCGCTCAATATCTGATGCAGGCATGCAATCCACTCAGGTTGTTTTGGGCAAGCTCGATGCAAACTACCAGGCACTGCAGCAAGACGTCATTCAACTTAATCAAGGTGTCACCGACCTCACGTTAGCCGAACACCAAGGTATCACCGCAAAGCAATTGTCCAACGCCATTATTCAGGCACTGCAAGGTAATTACAGCGAGTTAATTCGCCTTGTGGACACGATGAAAGTGAAGGGAATTGAAGCGGCGACCAGTGAAATTAAAGCACAGCAATCCGTGCAAAAGGCCCTTGAGAATACCGAAACCAAATACCAGCAAGCTGGTAATACGGTCATGTCGTTTGCCAAAAAGGCATTGGGGGCGGTTGGCTTATTGATGGGGGCGACTGCCTTGGTGGGGGAGTCAATTTCACGTTCGGCTGATATTGAAACTCTCAACAAACTGGGTAAAAAAATCAATGTAGCGACTGCCGATGTGGACGCTTTCGCGGGATCAATGGCTGAACTGGGCGGTACGCGTGATGCGGCGCAAGCGGATTTATCTGCGATGGCCAAATCGTTTGGTTTTGCGAAAAACACCATGGAAAAAGTGCTTCAGACTGCAGATAAAGTGCAGGGCATGAAGTTCGACAAAGCCAAGGCAACGCTTGCAGGGCTGGGCGTGACGGATGATAAAACCGTCGAGCTGATGATGAACGGCCGCAAAGAGCTCGAGCGCATGATGGGCATTCAAAAAGAATACTCAGGCATCAACAAAGAGAGTATTGAACAATCCATCAAATTCAACAAAGCCATGCAAGGCTTTAAGCAATCATCAGGCTTACTGAAAAACAGCTTCTTAGAAATGGTGATCCCGATTTTAACCAAAGGGCTAGAGTGGATTAACCGTTTTGTGAGCTTTTGCAAAGAAAACAAGTCGCTCATTGTGGGGTTCTTTATTGCGATAGGTTCGGCTATTGCGGTGTTTTATGTGCCTGCCATGTTATCGGCGGCAGCGGCTACGTTAGCCGCAACATGGCCCATCTTGGCGATTATCGCGGTTATTGCCTTACTGGCTGCGGCGTTTGCCTTAGTCTATGACGATATCATGAACTTTATTGACGGCAATGATTCGATGATAGGCCGTATTTTGGATGAATACCCCGAACTTAAAGCGGTCATTATTGCGCTGTGGGAAGCCTTTAAAGCCTTCTTTGATTTTGTCATCGCCTTGTCTCAGGTCGTTGCCGATGTGGCAGTGTCAGCTTTTAACTTTATTGTTGATGGTGGCAAGCAGTTATGGACATGGCTTACGGGGTTTATTCAGGATTTAGCGGATTGGGGCAAGCAATTTGAAGGGGTCTTTACGGTGGCTTCTGATGCCGTTGTAGGGATTTTTAAGTGGCTATGGGCGCAAATCAAACAGTATTTAGGTTGGATTAATGACGGTTTAGAGGCGATTAAAAAGGGCTGGAGTACTGTCAAAGGGTGGTTTGGTTTTGAGGATGCACAAGTGACTCAAACGGTTGAACGCAAAATCACGACTGGCGGCACGATAGAGCACCAAATCCCCGAACAGCCCACGTTATCTGAAGAAGATACTGCGTTGTTAGTAAAAGGGCTGAGCCAACAAATTAATGGCATGTCAGCTAATCCAATCAACCCGATGACCAGCCAAGCCATCAGTAATCAATCCAGTACCACCAATGAAACCAATCTATCCATAGGGGAAATCAAAGTGGAAACCCAAGCGACGGATGCGCAAGGCATGGCCAGTGGCACAAAAGATGCGTTGCAATCCCAGCTACAAGATTTAGCCCATCAAACCAGTTCGGGGGTAAGCAAATGATCACCGAGGTGAAAATCTTCAATGTCGATAACTTTTCGACGTTATTTGAAACGGCCAATCCAATTCAAATTAACGTGCGTGACGAACACAAAGCAACACAGTTTACCGTTGAGTCGGGGGAAACACGCAGTGACCATGTGGTAGTTCAGCCCGTTGAAATTGGTATGGATTTAATTTTAGCTGGCGAAATGAAAAGCGCCTTTGAAACCCTACAGCAAGCTTATGATAAACACCAGCTAGTGGGCATTCAAACGCGGGTGAAAACCTACCAGCCGATGCTGTTAGTGAATCTCTATCACGATGAAATTCCTGAGATGGCCGATGCAATTAAATTGTCACTTCGCTTTAGTGAGTGGCGAACGGTTGAGCCCGAATATGGCGACCTACCGCCCCGCAAGGTGGCAAAAAAAGAGCAATCGAGCACGGTGAATCGCGGGAAAGTGCAAACGTCCACGGTACCGGACAAAAAGAAAAAATCGGCAGCAACCAAAATTGCTGACGGTGAATTTACGTTAGGGTGGTGACCTATGCAAGAGATCCCTTTAAATGCCGTACCTAATCAACGTTTGCGCGTGAGCCTTGGCGGTGACGAGTGGGAGCTGACGATTAAAGTGGCGCGAGCAACAATGTGTTGTGACGTCAAACGCAATGATGTCACTTTGCTCCAAGGGCTCCGCATAATGCCCAATCAACCGTTGATCCCTTACCGCTATTTATCAGGTAACGGTAATTTTGCCTTTATCACTGAGAATGATGAGCTGCCGTGGTGGGAGCAATTTGGCCAATCGCACAGTCTTGTTTGGTGGGGGGAAGATGATTGATTTACGCCGTATCCGATTAGGCATTGAAGTTAATGGGCGACTGCAATGGTATGAGGGGCTGCGAATTCGAGCCAGTGGCACTAAATATGCCAATCCCCTGCAGAATGAATGCACGGTCAATATCGATGGCCTCAATGCGACAACGCGCAATATGTTGCTGACCGAAACCAGCCCTTATACTCAAGCGAAGAAACCGCACCGTTTAATTGTCGAAGCGGGACGCGCCAGTACGGGTGTTTTTCGCATTTATGTGGGCGATATTGTTAGTGCAGAAATCGCCTCACCGCCCGATGTGACATTGACCTTAAAAGCGAAAACCAACAACACAACCGCGCGTGACATCGTTTCTTCATCGGGTAGTGCCATAAGCAAAATGAGCGAACTGGCCAAGAACATTGCACAGGATTGCGGGGTTAAATTGGACTTTCAAGCCACCGATAAAAATATTGCCAATTGGTATTTTTGTGGTCCTGCTTTGAAACAAGTCGAGCGACTGCAAGATGCGGGCAATGTGAAGGCGTTTATCGACGACGATATGTTATATGTGAAAGACCAGGATAAAGCGTTAAGTGGCCGCTTGCGAATTCTTAACCAAAAATCGGGCATGGTAGGGATACCGAAAGCCACGGAAAAAGGTGTCGACGTCACTTATTTAATTGATAGCGAGTCATCATTAGGCGGCATGTTACGCCTTGAAAGTCAGTTTAATCCTGCCTTAAATGGCGACTACATTATCGAACAACTTAAGTTCGATATTGCCTCTCACGACGATCCTTTCTTTTATCAAGCGACCTGCAAACGAGTGTAAACCATGAACCAACCCAACAGTGATATTGCTAGCGAAGGCAGCTTGGCAGGGCAGTTTATGGCTGCATTTCGTAGCTTATTGATGAATATTGACGACATGCTCCCCGCGACGGTGGTGAGCTATGACGATAAAACTAACCGCGCTGTGATCAAGCCACTCGTCATGATGGTGTCAACACAAGGGCAAAAAGTCGGGCGTGCGGCGGTAGCGAATATTCCCGTTTTTCGTTTTGGCGGCGGCGGCTTTTTTATCCGTATGCCAATTAAACCAGGAGACTTTGGTTGGCTCAAAGCCAATGACCGTGACATCAGTTTAATCTTTCAGCGTGGCGGTTTGGAGGATGAGCCCAATACAGCACGGTTACATACCTTTAGCGATGCGATGTTTTACCCCGACACCCTGAAAGGCTGGCTAATTGATGGTAAAAACGCCGATGCCTTGGTGATCCAGTCCATGGATGGCTCCGTGTGTTTGTCATTACACGAGGGTAAAGCGGTTTTAGATTCGCCCGTTCTTGAAGTTAATGTGCCCGAAACCACGTTTAACGGCAATGTTACGGTTAATGGTAATCAGGCCGTAAACGGTAACAGTGATTCAAACGGAGGCACGATGAAGCACAACGGTAAAGATATCGGCTCAACGCATAAACACAATGGCATTCAACGAGGTGATAGCAATACAGGAGAACCCATATGATAACTTTTGATGTAAACAACAATAACGATATCCATTTGGGGAACAGTGGAAATTTAGCTCTTGTGAGTGGTGAACGGGCATCGAAAAACCGTTGTGAGCATTACGTCAAAGCACTCCGTGGTGAAATGCTGCATAAACTCGATATGGGGATTCCTTACTGGAAAACCACCTTTGGGAGACAGGCGGACATTCCGTTATTTGAAGCGGCGTTTCGTGACCGAATACGTGAGTTGGATGATGTGATATCGGTGGTGTCATTTTCGGCATTAATCGCGGATAACTCGCTGAACTATACCGCGGTGATCCAAACCATTTATGGGGAGATAAGCTTGAATGGCTGATTATCAATATCTCACATCACAGGGTGTGATTGTGCCAGATACCAGCACCTTACGTGATGACGTTGAAAACGAATTTAAAAGTGTCTTTGGCCAGCAACTGGATGTTAACCCCGAAACCCCGCAAGGCGCATTGATCACCATGGAGGTTGAAAATCGGGACGCCGTTGTGCGCAACAATGCTGAATTGGCCAATCAAATTAACCCCGATTTAGCCGGTGGTATTTTCCTTGATGCAATATGGGCCTTAATGGGCGGGCAGCGTTTTGATGCGACTCACTCCTTTTTATCACAGGTGAAATTCACGGGTATTGCCGAGACCATTATTCCCAAGGGATCACAAGCTGCCACGCTGAATGGTGATTTATTCGAAACCACCAAGACTTTAATTATTGGCAAAGATGGCTCAGTCACTGGGGATATGCGTGCTATTGAAACGGGCGCGATTGAGTGCGGTGTGGGCCAACTCAATAAAGTGGCCAGTTCGGTATTAGGTTGGGAAACCGTTCATAACCCCAGCAATGCGGTGTTGGGTCGAGATGCCGAATCAGACCTACAATCAAGGCGACGACGCAAGCAGACGTTAGCCAAAAACACCGTCAGTGTGGGAGAAGCAATTACTTCGGCACTGTATGAGTTAGAAGGTGTGCGTTCGTTAGCGTATAGAGAAAACTACACTGACCAACCGATGATGTTTGATGGGATCACGTTAGTGCCCCATAGCATTTATGTGTGTGTTGAAGGCGGCGATAAAGAGGCAATTGCTCGTTCGCTACTGCGCACAAAAACCCTTGGCGCCGCCTTTAACGGTCGTGAAGAAGTTGACGTATTGGAAAACATCAGCGGCCAAATTTATCCCGTTAAATTCGATAGGGCGAAAGAAATTGTGTTGTTCTGCCGAGTAACAGTGAAAAAAGCCACCGTCGATGCACAAACCATTATTCCCGCCGCGGTTGAATCATGGGCAAATGGGGATATCGATGGTGAGGGTGGTTTAGTGGTGGGGCGCGATGTATCACCTTTCGAAATATCAGCCGGTATCAATGCTGTTGAGCCTCGTTTATTTATTACACGCGTCGAACTTTCAACAGATGGCAAAGCTTGGTCTTCAAATAACTATGAAATCAAAATGAATGAGGTGGCAAGGCTCAAACGCAGTGCGGTACAGGTGGTGCTGGTATGATCAAAATTCAATCATTTGATTTTCATTCTGATTTATTAAAGGCGATCCTTTGGCAATATGAAGATGCGGCAAACCTCAAGGCGTTAGCTAAATACAAAGCGGACTATTTTGAACAATCCACTGTCCAGTTTTGGCGCGATTGGTACCGTGATGTGTTTAATATCGATACGGCCAATGAGTTTGGGCTGAATATTTGGGCGCGCATTCTTGATGTGCCGTTGGGAATTGATGTTCCTCCGAGTGATAAAACCAAAATCGGCTTTGGTTTTGGTAAAAAAAATGCCAATTTCAAAGCCAACTTTCGACGTAATGCCGATTACACCTTATCGCTGACAGTCGACCAAAAACGTCTCATCGTGCGTATGCGTTATTTTAATCTCACGCAAAGCCCCACAGTGACCAATATCAACGAATTCCTTAAGCGGTTTTTCTGGCAGGATGACAGCAAAGTGTTTGTGCTTGATCCGCTCGATATGACCTATCTGTATTATGTGTTTAATTTCAACCCGGACGAACGTTTACGGGTTCTTCTTGAAAACTTTGATCTTATGCCTCGCCCATCGGGTGTGGGTGTCAAATACCGTATCGTGACCAAAAAAGCCTTCGGTCACGGTCAACATCGTAAAAACTTCCTTAGCAGTAATTTCGGAGCTTAAAACTCATGACAAAAATCTTTAAAATCCCCTTTGCAACACAAGGGGACAGGACTTCTATTCCTGATGATGTGCAAGCCGATGGTGCAGTGTCTTACACGCAAGGCTATAGTTACGATTATGAGCGTGACCAACAAACTGATCCTGCGGCCAAAGATATCGAACGCGAAAAAATGAATGGCATGTTTCACGATATCACGGAAGCGATAGGCGAGTTGCAAAGCTTTGGTTTCCCTAAGTGGGCAGCAGAAGGCAAACCATATCCAATCCGCGCGATTATTTATCATAAAAACAAAACGTGGCAGTCGAAGATTGAAAATAACAATGTTGAGCCTGTCGCAGGTACAGCATGGCAAGAACTGAAAGCGGATTTAAGTGCTGGTGATATCAATGTGTATAACAAAACCGAATCTGACAAGCGCTTCCAGCCATTAGGCAATTACCAAGTGGCAGGTTATAGCTATTCTAAAGCCGAATCTGACACTAAGTATCAAGCCAAAGGCAACTATGCCCCCGCAGGCAACTACGCACTTAAAGGTGAAAGCTATACGAAGGCCGAAGGGGATACACGATATCAGCCAAAAGGCAGTTATCAGCCATCAGGTGACTATGCTTTAAAAGGGGATAGCTATACCAAGGCTGAAACCGATGGTAAATATCAACCTAAAGGCAGTTATCAAGCCGCGGGCTATAGCTATTCGAAAGCCGAGTCTGATACCAACTATCAACCTAAGGGCAATTATGCCCCTGCAGGGAATTATGCACTCAAAGGCGAGAGCTACACCAAAGCGGAAGGGGATACACGGTACCAAGCTAAGGGGAGTTATCAACCGTCGGGGGATTATGCAACAAACACAGCACTCAATAACGGGCTTAATAATAAGCTCAATACAAGTAGTGTCGTCCAATCAACGGGCGCATCAACAACGAGCGTAATGAGCCAGAAAGCCGTCACCGATGCATTACAAAATGCAGTCAATCTTAATACCATTTATCCCGTTGGCATTGTTGTGTGGTTTGCACAAAACAAAAACCCGAATACCTTATTCCCTGGTACGAAATGGCAGTATATCGGCGAAAATAAAACTATTCGTTTAGCAGCAGCGAGTGGTGCGAATGTGTTAACAACTGGTGGTTCGGATTCGGTGACTATAAGTAAAAACCATCTCCCTGCTACTCCATTGAAATTCTCAGGTACAACGGCTTCCGGTGGTACTCACGACCACACGCGAGGCACGATGAATATCACGGGTGAGCTTGGGTATATGCGAAGCGACTCCGCGCAATACTCATATGCAACGGGGGCATTTTCTTTAGCAGGTGGAGCTGGTAATGGAGGATATACTGGGAATAATAATACGGGGTCGCGTAAATATATCTTTAATGCAGCAAGTACGTGGAGTGGTAGTACATCTCAACATGGGGGGCACTCTCATACCTATTCAGGGAATACAGAAAACTTAGGTTCAGGAGCAGCTTTAGCAGTAACAAATGCTTATATCATGTTGATGGGCTGGTATCGAATTAGTTAAAAATAAAAGCGTGCACGAGATGCACGCTTAGTATGATGTTATTTATCGACTTGATTTACAAACTCAACAAATTCCGCTTCATCATTTTTATCTGCAGGGAATTTTATACCCACAAGAGGAATGATCTCGCCCGTCTTATCAAAGAAACTACGTTGATATAACAACGCATTATTTAACGTTGAGGTTTCTCCAATCGTATAAAATATAGCCATAACTGGAAGGGTTTCTGGTCTACTGCCATTCCATGCGGCAACGAGTAGTTCGTTATTCCAGTTGTTAGGTTTATATTCTTCTTTCTCATCGAGTAACTTTCTAATATCAGTGACTACACTGAATGATTCTGCACTCTTTTCATTACCTGCCATTGGGTATGAGCAAGAGAACATATTCATAATGATAGATTTATCTTGGAAATAATGATTTTTAACATGAAAATCAAACCATTTTTGCGCTGTGGTTAGATCATAATCAAGGCAGTTACCTGAGTTTTTTTCAATCCCAATAGTTTTAACTTTTTCAAGAATGTCCTTAGAAAAATAATCATTAATTGTGGAATCAACTAAAGGCCCACAACCAAAATTATTTGTTTTTTTAGCATCCGTTGAACCGTCAGCAGGGTATGCACAAAGAACGGTATAGCTATCTTTACCTTGCGGAATTGATTTTAAAGGGAAGAAAATAATACCGCTGCCGTAGTCAGCAGAAGATGAAAATTTATGATCTTTGCGTAAAAAAGAGAATGCAACGCTATTATTTTCATCAATTGGTCGGTGTGACCAAGGTGATTGTTGTTCTTGCAATCTCAGACCATGGGTAACTAAACCTGAACATTCATAAGCTGGTGAGTTCGCACCACAATCTTTTGCTGTATTTTCATATAGCGCTTTGACCGTCTTATCAATACCGGTTTTTTCATATGATAAACCATTATTGATAAGGGTCTCGGTACCAATGGTGCTTTGCAATACTTTGTTTTCATGCCTGTATTTCATATACATGCGATTAAACACGATAGCAGTAATTGCGAGTATGACGATAAGTGCAATTAAAATCGGAACGGTCTTTTTACGTTGTTGCATTATGAGCCTCAGTAACATAAATCATGTGAATACTAAAAAACCTTATAATCCATTATATTAGCGATATGAATACGTATCTATGATAAATGAAGCAGATTACTGAATTTTAGTTATGTAATTGGGGGGATTTTGAGACTCAGTTATCAAAGTGCTGATTCGTTAGAGAGGCGTTAGTCGTTTAAAAGAAAACTGTGAAGCTAAAAACTGAAAATTTTTTATCATCAGTAAGTATCATACATAAAAAAGCCAACCTTAAAAGATTGGCTCTTCAATATTACAGAGGTAAAGCTTTCTTTTTATCTTTAATACAACGCTAGTAATTCACTTTATAACCATTTTGTTTTGCAATTTTCCACGACTCAGCGAATTCAGACGGAGTTGGAGGGATAAGATTAAACCAATCGTAATTAAAGACAAACTCTCTATCACTATGTAAATCGCTTGGTGTATCGAAACCAGAACCAGGTAATCCTGTTTCAGCGTTTACGACTAAAACTGTTAGGGGAGGGAGCTTATTTTGGGCGCAGAAGTGTAGAATGTGCCCGAGTTGACGATCTAAAACTCCAGCACCGTCATAATGCAGAATATCAGCAATTTCACCATATGTAGTAATTTTTCTATTATAAGCAAACCCTATCAGGATTTGCCAAATTTGAAGAGCTCTATTTTCCAGAGTGTTACATTCAGAAAAGTATTTCATTGGTGCCTCTTTGAATAGCAGATAGTAAAAAAGCCCACCGAAGTGGGCTTTTAGTAGCTTTCAAATGCACGTGCATTTCGCGTGCACTTTCTAGTCTTAATGTTGCCAGTGTCTAGTCCAACTGATTTTGCTAACTTCCTGTTTTTAAACCTGTTGTCCTATCACTGACCCACCAAATTTGGTGGAGCTGGCGGGAGTTGAACCCGCGTCCGAAATTTCTACATCCTCGGTACTACATGCTTAGTCTAGTCTTTAAATTCATTTGCCAGCTGCGGACAGACACGCCACCAACAAACTATCCTGATTAAATTTAACGCTTCAACCCCAGGCAAGGCATCCACGCGATCTCTTTTGGGTTTGACCTCTCTTGATCCCCGTCCTAAGAGCGGAGGCTAGGGAGAGAGGGCTCTATGCAGGTTATTAAGCTGCTAGTGCGTAGTTTTCGTCGTTTGCGACTATTTTTTTGCGGCTTTTATCGAGGCCAACCGCCCCTCGGCATGCACCTTGGGTTTCGCAAATCCCGTCGAATCCAGAATCAGCCCCAAGTTGTTAAGTGCAGTATAACAGAAAAATACTCTAAAAAGCTAGAACTTAGCGATTAGAATGTTTCATTATACGTGCTTTATCTAGTTTCCATTCGCGTTCTTTAATATCAGAACGTTTGTCGTGTGCTTTTTTACCTTTTGCAACGCCAATTTTGACTTTGCACCAAGCATTTTTCCAATATAAAGAAAGAGCAACGACAGTATAACCTTCACGGTTTACGCGACCATAAAGGGTGTCTAATTCTCGTTGGTTCAGTAACAACTTTCTGCTGCGTGTTGGGTCACAAACTACGTGAGAGGATGCAACATTTAAAGGTGTGATATTCGCACCAAATAAATAGGCTTCACCATCCCTAAGCAGGACATAGCTATCACCAATGTTCGCTTTACCAGCACGGAGCGATTTTACTTCCCAACCTTGTAGGGACAAGCCAGCCTCGAATTCATCTTCGATAGAATACTCGTGGCGAGCACGTTTGTTTAGGGCAATAGTTGCCGAACCAGGTTTATAAGCTTTTTTCTTTGTCATAGTTTGTTCATTATACTGTAAGCTGAAGTGAAATAAATCTTTCCGTGTTTAAAAATGTGCCGATTGTGCAATTATTGTGCTTAATCCGTTTTGTTTTTTGTTTAACCAATCAATAGTGGTATTATATGGGCAGTTTTTGGGGATAGGAATTGATATGCCACAGATTAGTCGCTCTGCGTTAGTCCCATTTAGCGCGGAACAAATGTATAAACTTGTTAATGATGTCATTGCATATCCAAGCTTCTTGCCTGGATGTGTAGGTAGTCGGGTGATTAGTCATAGTGATGATGAAATGACCGCTTCTGTTGAGGTTTCAAAAGCAGGTATCAGTAAGACCTTTGTAACCAAAAATGTGTTAGAGGATAACAAGGGTATCCATATGCAATTGGTTGAAGGGCCTTTTAGTAAACTAACGGGAGGATGGCGCTTTATACCTCTAAGCCCAGATGCTTGTAAGATAGAATTCCATCTTGATTTTGAGTTTACTAATAAGCTGATTGAACTTGCATTTGGCAAAATCTTTAAAGAACTTGCGAATAACATGGTACAAGCTTTTACGTTGAGAGCGAAGGATATCTATAGTGTCTGAGCTAAATGTTGAAGTCACTTATGCTTTGCCGGAGAAGCAATATCTATTACCAGTTAAGGTTATGGAAGGTGCTACAGTTGAAGATGCAATAATGGCATCTGGTATCCTTGCATTACGGGCGGATATTGACCTTAAAAAAAATAAGGTGGGTATTTATAGTCGCCCTGCAAAACTGAGTGATAAGTTGAATGAGGGTGACCGAGTGGAAATTTATCGGCCTCTTATTGCTGATCCTAAAGAGTTACGCCGTAAACGGGCTGAAAAATCTAAAGATAGTAAAAAATAACTCTCTTTTTTGTGATTAAACCGAGTACTTGCTCGGTTTTTTATTGCCTGTTTTTGGATGGTTTAATCGGGCTGGTAGTATTACGGCTTAATCAGTATCTTTTCAACCAAATGAAAGAATTTTGCTATTATCATGTCTGGGTGCATATATTATGCCAGTACAAAAGCGCAGTATATTGACAGCATTCTATGAAAGCGCTGTTGGTAATGAGAAGAACACTGGCGAAATAACGCCAATGAAATAGAGCTTAGCACTAGAGACAATGACATTAGTGTAATAGAGGATAGGGGGGAGACTCTTACTATTGCATTAAGTTGAGAGTTTTTATTACCTGTTGATGAGTGCCTTGATGGATTAAACGGTATTAATGTAAGACGCGATACTCATTATGCCAGTCAAATAGAGTGCAGCAGTAAAAATAGCTTTTATTGAACAAATTGAGAGTTTTTGGTTTTGATAGTGCGTACTTTGAATGGCTAAGTGGCTAATTGTATTCATCGCAGCGCAATTTAGTGCTAGGTTTGAGAATTCTTTAGATAGCCTAAAGCAGCAATAACTACCTGTTTTATATTGATGACAGGTAGCTATTGTAAGGCTAATTAACAAATAAGTGGATAACGAATATCAGTTAACAAGCTTATTTGCTTAGCATCTTTTTAGTCGCGGGAGCTGCGGTTTGTGGCTGCTCTGAAACAGGTTCACTAGCTTCAGTGTTGCTAGAAGCCGGCTCAGCAGATACTGGCTGTGCATTTTCAATTTCTTTTGCTTCCATAGATTCCTGCTCTGAAAGATCCTTCTCATTTTTGATATCAGTCAGGATACCATTACGGTCAAAGCTAAGAGTCAAAGTTTGTTGCTTAACGGGATCATGACCAAGCTCTTGGCGGAAAACATAATACCAAGTTTGAGTACCAAACGGGTCGGTTAACATTGGTGTGCCCAAAGTATACGCGACCTGTTGCTGAGTCATTCCTTTTTGTATCTTAGCAACATCTTTCGCTGTCAGGTAATTACCTTGGTTAATGTCAGGGTGATAGACCAGACGCTCCATCATTGAACAACCTGATGACATTAATGCGAGTGATAGTGCAGCAGCAGTTAACAGTTTATAACGCATGGATATCTCATTCCTTTTGGAGTCAGAACATCAATGATAATCGACATTGATACATTTTAAAACCTTCCGTATTGACTCTAAGACCATAGGAGTGCAAAAAAGTTGTCAAAATTTATGCGGCAAGTAACTCTTTTGCATTTGCCAATGTGTTTTTGGTCACTTCACTGCCTGCTAATAAACGTGCAAGTTCTTGTAAACGTGATTTTTTATCAAGTAATTGCATATGTGTCTCGGTTTCTATGCCGTTCGTTTCTTTACTGACATAAAAATGATGGTGCCCACAGCCTGCAACTTGGGGTAGATGTGTTACACACATGACTTGGGTTGATTCACCTAATTCACGGAGTAATCGCCCAACAATAGCAGCCGTTGGGCCGCTAATACCGACATCGACTTCATCAAAAATCAGTGCTGGTGTATCCATTTTTTTCGCTGTGATCACCTGAATAGCCAATGCGATACGTGATAATTCACCTCCAGAAGCAACTTTAGCAAGTGCTTGATGTGGTTGCCCTGGGTTTGTTGTGACATTGAACTCCACCTTGCTTGCCCCATCTGGCTGTAGATGCTCAGGGGTAAACTTAACATCAATAGTAAACCGACCATGAGGCATAGAAAGTTGATGCATACTATTAGTGATCAGTTGACTCAGTTCTTGAGCATACTCTAAACGGATTTGGTGCAGCTCTTGAGCACAAGCCATCGCATGTTGATGATCTTGGTGAACTTGCTCACTTAGCATTTCACAATCTTCATTTTGGTTGGCTATTTTTTCTTGTTCGTCTAATAACTGCTGATAAAGCTCAGGTAATGCCTCTGGCATAATATGATGTTTACGAGCAAGGCTAATTTGTTTTGATATACGCTGTTCAAGTTCATACAAGCGATTAGGATCCAATTCATACTGATCACAATAATGCCTTAACTCATCGCTTGCCTCGCTGACTTGAATAGATGCTTCTTCTAGCATATCGAGTAGACTAGAAAATTTAGTATCAAGGGATGCTAGCTCGGCTAATTCATGCTTGGCGCTGTTGAGTAAACTCAAAATATTAGCATCATCACTCTCGGACATAATTTGCATGGCATTTTGCCCAAGCGTTAAAAACTGCCCGTAATTAGCGAGTTGCTTATATTCCTGCTCAATACTTTCAAATTCACCTTGAACAGGTGAAAACTCAGCTAATTCTTTTAAATGATAATCAAGCAACTGTTGACGCGACTCACGCTCTTGCATCTGTTTTTGAAACATGGCGAGCTGTTGGCATGAATCATGCCACTTTTGCCATGCGTGTTTCATTTGTAAGAGACGCTCTTGTTGATTGGCATAGGCATCCAGCAGTGATTTCTGATGGTTATTATCGAGTAAAAGCTGATGTGCGTGTTGTCCATGGATTTGGATAAGCAGAGCGCCCAGTTCACGAAGCTGTGAAAGTGGCACCGCTGTACCATTAATAAAACCACGTGAACGGCCATCTAACGTAATGGTACGCCGTAAAAGACATTCACTTTGATTATCAAGTTCATGTTCAATGAGCCACTTGGCAGCCATATCTGCATCCACTAAGGAGAAGCGTGCACATAAGTCAGCGCGTTGTGCGCCGGGACGTACCATATTGGCATCGCCGCGGCTACCTAAGCAGAGACCAAGTGCATCAATAGCGATAGATTTACCTGCACCAGTTTCACCTGTAATTGTGGTCATACCGCTACGAAAATCGATTTCCAGATCACGAACGATAGCAAAATTATTAATGGTAAGTTGGGTAAGCATCTGCGCTCTCCTGTGAAAATACACACCTGTGTTTGTATACAGTGTATCCTGTTTTTTTATACAGTAAAGAGGCAGATGAAAAAAATTAGAAAGTTTTTTTGGCCCAACCTAATTTTGAGCTTAACGTATTGAAATAGTTATAATCTTTTGGGTGAATAAGATTTAAACTTTTATTACTACGCTGTATGACGACTTCTTCACCATCTTGTATAGGAAGCATGATTTGGCTATCACAGCTCACTTCATAATCAATATTACTGCGTAAAAATTTCAGGCGAATACGACTATCACTGCTGATCACTAATGGGCGTGAAGAGAGCGTATGTGGGAACATAGGGACGAGTACAATTGCATCAAGATTTGGTGTGAGAATTGGCCCTCCAGCAGAGAGTGAATAGGCTGTCGAGCCTGTCGGAGTGGCGATAATTAACCCATCAGAGCGTTGTGAAAAGGCAAAACGATCATCAATGTACACTTCGAATTCAATCATATGAGCGACTTTACCGGGGTGTAATACCACCTCATTAATTGCGCTACTTTTTCGTGCTTTCTGATTCGGTTTTATTACTTGTGCTTCCAGCAAAAAACGTTGTTCTTCATGATATTCGCCATCCAACACGCGAGATAATTGCTGTAAAGCATTATCAGGGTCAAGATCAGTGAGAAATCCAAGGTTCCCGCGGTTAACACCAATCACTTTATTATTGTAGCGAGATAGAATTCTAGCAGCCCCTAGCATGTTGCCGTCACCGCCAACAACAATAACTAAATCAGCCTGTTGACCAATCTCTGTAAGGTTACCTGTGTTCGCATTTTGTAGTTTTAAATCTTTGGCCACTTGTTTATCAATAATGGCATGATAATTTTTAGATAATAGCCAATTATAGATTAATTCATGGGTCGCTAAAGCTTCGGGATGACGTGGATGCCCCACAATACCGATAGTTCGAAAATTTGTTTTTTGCGTGTTATTACCCTTACGCATAATTTTTTGGCCTCTCATTGCGTGACGTCCCTTGAATCCCTGTTTTATATCCCCATAATACTCTAATAAATGGGATTAATGCTAAATACGCGGAGAAATTCATGAGTAGTAAAGAACAAAACATGCATGATGAGCAAGCCCCTGAGCTAAATGAAGAGCAAAAGTCGGAGTTAGAGCAAGAGCAAGAAGCGCAGCAGGCGGATCCACAGGCAGAAGTACAAGCGTTAGCAGCGCGTATTGCTGAGCTTGAAGAACAACTCGCAGCGTCACAAAAAGTGGAGCGCGAAGCGATGCTACGTGCACATGCTGAAATTGAAAATATCCGTCGTCGTACGGAACAAGATATTGAAAAAGCGCATAAATTTGCGCTTGAAAAGTTTTCAAATGAGTTGTTACCCGTGATTGATAACTTAGAACGTGCTATTGATGCCGCTGATCATGAAAGCGAAACATCAAAAGCAATGTTAGAAGGCTTAGATTTAACTCTTAAAACCTTTTTAAGTGCTGTCGGGAAATTTGGTATTGAAGTCGTTGGTGAGTCCAATGTGGCCTTTAACCCTGAAGTCCATCAAGCAATGACAATGGTTGAATCGCCTGACCATCAACCAAACCAAGTGATTGATGTGATGCAAAAAGGTTATCTTTTAAACGGTCGCTTATTAAGACCTGCAATGGTTATCGTTTCTAAGTAATTAACGCATAACTAAATTGAAACCGGGTGAGCAATAGCGACCCGGTTTTTTTGTTACTCAAAAAAGTTAAGCTTCGATAACAGGCGTCCAATCGATGGCTTCAAGCCCTTGCTGCTGCAATAGTTGATTCGTTTGTGAGAAGTGCCCACAACCTAAAAAACCCCGGTGAGCTGACAACGGCGATGGGTGAGGGGCTTTTAGTACATGATGGCGCTTAGTATCAATGATACGGCCTTTCTTTTGGGCATGTGAACCCCACAACAAGAAAACAACGCCTTCTCTATGTTCATTAATGGCAGCAATCACTTTATCTGTAAAAGTTTCCCACCCTAAATGGGCATGAGAGTGCGCATTGCCTTGCTCTACGGTTAATACTGTATTTAACAAGAGCACCCCTTGTTGCGCCCAACTCAGCAGATAGCCATGATTGGGGCGTTTAAACCCAGGGATGTCATTTTCTAACTCTTTGTACATATTGACCAATGAGGGAGGGGGCTTAATTCCCGGAAGAACCGAAAAAGATAAGCCATGGGCTTGACCCGGACCATGATAAGGATCTTGACCCAAAATGACGACTTTAACATCGGCAAGCTCGGTATATCTAAAGGCGTTAAACACATCTTGCTGTGGGGGATAAATAATTTTTCCTTTTTGACGTTCGTTCGCCACATAGGCAAGCGTGTCTTTAAAATAAGCCTGTGTTTTTTCTGAGCCAATGACGTCGTGCCAAGTAGGTGTGTTTGACATGAAAATTCCTATAACAAACAAATTATGTCTATAAGCTTACAGTTTAAGACCCAAGAGATAAAGGCGAGCTTTTGTCTATTTGATTAAAAAATTTTTTAAAAATAACTAAAAAAATTGATTTTTATAAATAATAAAAATTGATTTAAAACATAGTGTTGGGTGAATGACGGTTAATTACCCCTTGAAATTGTTGATAAATATCAAAGAAGCTGAGGGTTCTAGCTGGTATATAGTGTGTAGAAACATTGGTTAGACCAAATATTTTATTGGCAGTCAAATGAGTGGATTGATCCCAATCCTACCCGAACGTGGAGGTCGACATGATTACTGGTATTCAAATTACTAAAACTGACAATGCAGCGCTATTGAACTCTTTTTGGTTACTTGATGAAGAGAAAAATGAAGCGCGTTGTGTTTGTGCAAAAGCAGATTATAACGAAGGACAAATTGTTGCTAAGGATGAGTTAGGTGCTTTTGAGTACCGTGAAGTACCTTTAGAAGTTAAGCCAACAGTCCGTGTTGAAGGTGGTCAACACCTGAATGTCAACGTTTTAAGCCGTGAAACCTTAGAAGATGCGGTGAAAAACCCTGAAAAATATCCACAGTTAACAATTCGTGTTTCTGGTTATGCAGTGCGTTTTAACTCTCTGACACCAGAACAACAACGTGACGTGATCACTCGTACTTTTACTGAAAGCCTGTAATTGTTGTATTGTTCAAGGTAGAAGTATTAGTTTAAAATTAATTCAAAAAGCCATTGAATTCAATGGCTTTTTTATTCTTCTCTAATAAAGTACATTCTTTTTCCCTGCTGAAATTTCGCCTTTAATGATCTCCCTTATCACATCTTCAATGGGGAGAGTCTATGTCTTCTATCAATCAGAGTATCCAAACTAACTCATTAAATGAAATATCGTTAATTAAAGAAAGCATTAATATCTATCAGAGAAAAAGTGGTGTATTGGCATTGTGCTCTGAACAAAATCAATGGACGCAGACGCTATCGCCAACGCAACTTTTAGGCCCACATGCTCAATCGCATGATTATCTTATTGGGTTAATTGCTTATGGGGTCTATCTTAAAGATTGGAAAAATCTGCATGGTGTTGAGCGCCTTAATGCTCTGCAACTCAAAGAAATTGGCATTGCTCCAAGCTTACTACGCGATAAATCAACAGGTTTTGAAGCTAATATTTGTCGCTTTAATGATTTGTATATTATTAGTTTTGCTGGTTCTGATGAACTCGTTGATTTCTATGCTGATTTACGACAAGGGCTGGGCTACTTTGAACCGCAATATTTTCAAGCGGTAAATTTAACCAACATTCTACATCGGGTCTCTAAAGGGAATATGATTTGTATAGGTCACTCTTTAGGCGGCGGATTAGCCACATTTGCAGCTCTTGCAAGCCAGACACCTTGCATCGCCTTTAGCTCTGCTGGTGTTTCTGCAAATACTATCAAGCAGATTGGTATGGATTACGACACCGCAAAACAAGTGGCAAAGGATGGTCTCGTTCGCTTTTATGTGGTTCGTTATGATTGGTTAGATTTGTTGCAGTCAGTGATGCCATTTCCTCCCGCCTTAGGTAACAAAATTGTGTTGGATTACTATAAAGGGGAAAAAACGTGGCGGGATTGGCTCCCTCATCGTCTGTTAACACGTAACTTTATCGCCCATACGATGCCAAAAATTCTCAAAATGATGTGTCATTTTACACCGTGGGTAAATAAACAGGCGATGGTTAATGATGATTTTAATACACAGTTAGAAGAATTTAGCTGCAATTTTGCATTGAGTCATGACAGCACTCTGGCAGATTGGCAAAACAGCTGTGAAAACAGTATTAAGCAAGGCAATGTGACTGAATTTTCTACCTTGCTTTCAATGAGAAATAAACCAGCGAATTTTAATGAGCTACTAGGGTATGCCGTTCGTTCGACTGATCCTCGCTTTATGAAAATTCTTCTGAGTTCTGCTTATACAGATGAAATCAGAAAAACGTCATTGCCACAAAATCGCACTTATTTGCATTTAGCGGCGCAGTCAGGAAGGTTAGAGCAACTGGAAGTTTTATTAGCTGAAGGGGTAGAAATCAACGCAGTAGATGATTTAGGTAACACATCGTTACATGATGCACTAGGGAGCCATGCGTTATCAGTTGCTGAGTTTTTGCTGAGCCAAGGCGCTGATTGGCGTATTAAAAACTATCAGGGGTATGATTGCCGTGATGTCTTAGTAAACCATATGATTAAAGTGGATATGTTATCTGCGCAAGGAAAAAGAATGCGTGAAAAATTGCAGATGATAATGATGCAATAAAAAACGGGCCGTAGCCCGTTAGTTGCATTATTCAGCGTTATCGCGAGTTGGTGCCGTAGAAGAGGAATTTGGTTTACGGCGTTTGCCAATGTTCTTTTTGTCACGATGACGAACTTTGGTTTTCTTTTTGGACTCTTCTTCTTTTTTCTTTTTCTCTTTACGTTTTGCGAGCACTTTCTTAGATGGTTTTGGTTTATTCATCATAGATTCTGAAGGTGCTTTGGTGCTTGGGCGTAGACTATCGATGACTCGCATTTTAATGGAGTCTTCAATATAACGGCTGACTTTACCGAACAGCGGATAGTCATGAGCTTCTATCAGTGAAATAGCGGTGCCTTTGCGGCCTGCACGACCGGTACGACCAATACGGTGGAGATACACATCAGCGGTGCGCGACATGTCAAAGTTAAAGACATGACTGACATTATCGATATCAAGTCCTCGCGATGCAACATCGGTCGCTACGAGTACTTTGACTTGCCCTGTCACTAAACGACGAACGGCTTCATTACGTTTCGCTTGAGCCATTTCTCCTTCAAGATAACAAGACTCAATACCTGCATCTCGTAACCATTGTACGACTTCACGGACACGCTCACGCTTACGAACAAAAACAATGGATTTAGTCACATCCTCTTGTTTTAGCAGATGGCACAACAAGGCTGTTTTGTGTTCTAAATTATCGGCACGATAGTAAAACTGTTGTATTTTTTTACGTTCGCGACGAGACGATTCGGCATCAATTTCAACAGGATCTTCTAGCAGTCGTTCAGAAAAATCACGAATAGCTTCGCCTTCAAGGGTAGCAGAGAACAGCATAGTTTGTTTACGCCAGCGTGTTTCACCTGCAATTGTTTCAATGTCATTGGCAAAGCCCATGTCGAGCATGCGATCAGCTTCATCAAGGATCAGGATTTCAACGGCGCGACAGTCAAAATTTTCTTCTTTGATGTATTGAAGCAAGCGGCCTGTTGTCGCGACAACAATATCTTGGTTTTCGCTAAAAACTTCAGCATGGTTCATATACGCGACACCGCCTGTAATCGTAGCGATATCGAGATGGTTATGTGCACATAACTCTTTTGCTTGGTCTGCAACCTGCATGGCTAGCTCACGCGTTGGTGTTAATATCAGCACTCGCGGAGGACCGGACTTTTTCCTTGGAAAGTCAAGTAAGTGTTGGATGGCTGGCAGCAAAAATGCGGCGGTTTTACCCGTACCAGTAGGGGCTGAACCTAAAACGTCACGCCCATCCATTGCGGCAGGGATAGCGGCAGCCTGAATTGCAGTTGGGCGTTCATAGCCTTTGTCTGCCAGCGCGTTGATCAGGCTTTCATCGAGTTCAAGTTCAGTAAATGTGGTTGCAGTCATGATATACCTCTATTTGGGGCGCTGATTATAAACAGGTTAGCCAAATTGTTCATCAGAAAATATCGATCTTTTAGCAAAGTGTACCTGTTTTAAGTTTCAACGGGCAGTGATATTGCCAGAAAGCGTGCTTTTCCGAGGTGAAAAGCACGCGATGGGGGTTAGCTGAGGATATTAATTAACCAAGTATGATAAGGGATACCAACTAAATCAATTAAAACAGCACCACTTAGCGGAACGATCATGAACGCTTTCATTGAGACATGTTTATAGCGTTCGCACACAGAGGACATATTTGCCATTGCATTAGGTGTCGCTCCTAATCCATGCCCCATTAATCCAGCACACATAACAGCGGCATCGTAATCTTTGCCTAAAAGTTTAAAGATCACGAATACAACCAATAGAACGAGGACAACCACTTGGGCGAATAGAATAATAAAGAGTGGTAAGGCAACGTCTTTGAGCTCCCAAATTTTTAGCGACATCATTGCCATGGTTAAGAATAGGCCGAGAGAGACCTCAGAAATTAAATCAACAGATTTTTGGTTGATTTTAAATAGGTTAACTTGGTCATTAATATTACGAATAATAATCGCAATAATCATAGCACCGACATAGCTAGGCAAAGAGAAGCCCGTTGCTTTGGTAAATTGTGCAGATGCGAATTGACCAATTACCATGATCCCGAGTACCAAAGCGAGCATTTTCAAAAAGGCATGGGCGTCAATGGACTCAATCTTACCTGCAATGGTTTCTGTTACTTTTGGGCTTTGCACTGACTCATCTGCTTGGATGGTCACCTTATATTTTTTAATCAGGAAAGAGGCAATGGGGCCGCCTAGTAGGCTACCGGTGATTAAACCAAAAGTTGCCGCTGCAATCGCCGCAACCGTCGCGGACTGCACACCTAAGCCTTCTGCCATTTGACCAAATGCAGCAGCACCGCCATGGCCTCCTGTTAATGAAACACCACCTGCCATAACGCCAATGACTGGGTCAATGCCTAATAAATGCGCCAGTCCGGCACCAAACGTATCTTGGAAGATCACTGTAAACCAGCAAATAAACAGATAAATAAACAGGAGCTTACCGCCGTTTTTGAGAATGCGAAAGCTGCCATCAATACCAATCGTGGTAAAGAAGGCAACCATTAAGAAGGTTTGCAAACTCGTGTCAAATTGGATTTCAGCTAAATTAAAGGATTTTAGCCCCCAAATAATCAGGCTTACTAAGAAGCCACCAATTACTGGGGATGGGATACAAAAACGTTGTAGCCATTCGATACGTTTTTTTAAATGGATGCCCATAAGCAGGCACAATACAGTAAGCAGGAGTGTAGATAATGTGTCTAGTTGTAATGTCATATAATTTTCCCGGTGTGCCCGCTTTCGCAATTTGTCGTCTTTAGCGGCTAACCGCACCCTTATTGATACTTTAAAGGTTGCTTGTACGCTGCCTAGCGACAGTTTTGAAATCCCAAAGCCTATTTCTACTTAGCTGATTAACTAAAGAAGAACATGCTAGAGATCTATCATTGCCGCTTTATTTTTTGTCAGTACTTTTTCAAATACTGTTATTGTTATATCGCTACAAATTGAGTCGACGGGCGATTTATCAGTCGCGTTATTGTGTTTATTAGAATAAAAATTGGTAAATCAAATAAGCTGCTAATTTTGAAGTATGATTATCGATATCGAATTCTGGGTTGCACTCTGCAATATCAAAGAGTGCAATTTTGTTGCTGGCTTTAATCATCGAAAACAGTTCATCAAAGATCTCAGTAGTGATCCCTTTCGCTGCGGGAGCGCTGACTCCAGGCGCAATTGCGGCAGAAAAGACATCCAGATCAACGGTTACATATAAATAATCGACGTTATTAATAAACTGTTGAAGCCGCTCTATGGCCTTAGGTAATTGACTGTGATTTAGTTCTTTATCACGAATATATTGGCAACCTAATTTATCCGCCGTATCAAATAACACTTTCGTATTACCATGATCAGCAATACCTAAACAGAGATAATTAAATGGGCGATGATGCTGCTGGCATAAGTGTGCCGATTGTAAAAAAGGTGTGCCGGAAGTGGCTTCAGGTGCCGTTCGTAAATCAAAATGCGCATCAAAATTAATGATACCTATTGTTTTTGTAGGCTGGGTTTGAGCGATGAAGTCAAACAGTCCTTGAAAGCTGGCAAAAGCCACTTCATGACCGCCACCTAAAACAATGGGGGTCTGATTTGATGATAAAATATTGATAAGTTCATCCGAAAGACGACGTTGCGCTGCTTCTAAATCGCCATCGTCACAGCGAACAGTGCCGGCATCACGGATGGACAAGGGGTGATGTATCGGAAGGCCAGCTAACTGCTGACGGATTGCATCAGGTCCTGCTTTGGCACCGAGCCGTCCTTTATTGCGCCTAACGCCTTCGTCAGATGCAAAACCAATTAAAGCAAACTGTGCAGGGGTATTTTTATTCATGACTTGATGGATACGTAGGTGCTCCTCAGTATCACCATCAGTACGGCCTTGCCAGATAAAAGGTGCTGCCATAATTACTCCATATTAATTAGTTTAGTCATGTTATGAGCTGCTTTGCAGGTCTCAGAGATAAACTCGTCAACTCGATGGGTTGAACGAAATTCAGGTGCCATCACAGAGACGACGGCAATCACATCGTTTCCTTTAAAAATAGGGGCTGAAACGCCTAAGACTCCTTCATCTATTTCACTGCATGAAACGCCATATCCTTGCAGGCGGATTTGCATCAGTGCATTTTTTAATTGCGTTATACTTTCAGGGGAGGGTAACTGTTCTTTATGAGTTTCAAATACTAATGATTGGTAGTCTTCATCTCGAAAGGCGAGCAAGGTTTTCGCGCTAGCGCCTTTAATTAGAGTATTACCACGGCCAATGACAAAAGAGCAGCGTAAGGCTTGTGAACTCTCAATCATGTCAACACAGATAGTTTCACATAGGTTTGATGTAATAATAGCGACCGTTTCTTGGGTCTTTTTACTCAGAGCTTGGAGTTCTAGTTGGGATGAATTCATGAGTAAACTGTGGTGATAGTATTTTTCTTGAGTTTTGATACTCTGCGCACCAACAGTGTAAGTGCCATATTGTTTTGCATGGGTCACAAATTCCCAATTTATGAGAATGGCTAATAATCGATAAACAGTAGAAACTGGAATATTTAATGCGTTAGAAATCACTTGCGGAGTTACCGGAGCCGCGCTTGCAGTGATGTAAGATAAAATATTCAATGTCCTGTTAATACTGTTCATGGTATCCCCTTTTTTTCGAACTTAGCAGTAAAAATTTTGATGCTCAAATAATATTCTCATAATGTGAGAATTATTTTGTAGAAAAAGTGTAAAATTTGCATTCTTAAATTGTCACATAATGAAAGATTGATTGATTAATATACGATTTAGAGTGGTTGAATAACGTGAAAAAAAGCTATCGCAAAGGTGGTTTTACCTTTAAGCAGTTTTTTGTTGGTCATGACCGTTGCGCTATGAAAGTCGGAACCGATGGAGTATTACTTGGCGCATGGGCACCTGTTCAGCAGGCTAAAAAGGCGTTAGATATAGGGAGCGGCAGTGGACTCATTGCGCTAATGCTCGCACAACGCAATCAGCAAATGACCGTTGATGCTGTTGAACTAGATAAAGCAGCGGCTCAACAGGCACAGGAGAATTTCGCTGAGTCAAAGTGGGGAGAGAGGCTACAGGTTTTTGAGCAAGATATAACGCAGTTTAGTGTATCAAGGCAAAAAGCGTATGATTTGATTGTCAGTAATCCACCTTATTTTGAGCCATCAGTATCATGCAGTAGTGAACAACGAGAGCAAGCTCGCTATACCGCGACGTTAACCCATCAGGCATTATTAGATAGTGCGATGGATTGTTTAACCACAGATGGCCTATTTTGCCTTGTATTACCCTATGATGTCGGTGAAAAAGTCGAGCTTATGGCGCATCGTAATGGCTGGTTTACTGCTTATCGCGTTAATATTCGAGATAAAGCAACGACGCCATTTCACCGTATGTTGTTGGGATTAAAGCGGGAATTAGTTGAGCCAGAAATTTCAACGTTAGTGTTAAAAGAAGCAGACAATAACATCTATACTGAAGACTTTCAGCGGCTTATTCGGGATTTTTATTTGAAATATTAATAGCCAACCCGAGGGTTGGCTAGGTATGAGATTACGGTTTGAGTACGGTGGGGCCTGAATGCTCCAGTAGATCAGGGTAGTCTAACGTATAGTGTAGCCCGCGGCTCTCTTTACGCTCTAAAGCGCAGCGAACCATCAATTCAGCCACTTGGACGAGGTTTCTCAGTTCAAGTAAGTTATTAGAAATACGGAAATTGGCATAATAGTCGTGAATTTCTTGCTGTAACAAATGGATGCGTCGCAAGGCGCGTTCTAAACGCTTAGTGGTTCGTACGATCCCCATATAATCCCACATAAATAGGCGTAGCTCATGCCAGTTATGTTGAATCACAACTTGCTCATCTGAGTTGTGTACACGACTATCATCCCATTCAGGGAGAACGGGAATATCCTCGATCTGCGTGATCGCATGGCAAATATGCTGTGAGGCGGACCATCCGTAAACGAGGCACTCTAACAGCGAGTTAGATGCCATGCGGTTGGCTCCGTGTAACCCTGTATAACTGACTTCACCAATGGCATAAAGGTTGGGGATATCGGTCATACCGTTTTGATCGACGCTGACACCGCCACATGTGTAATGGGCTGCGGGTACAATGGGGATCGGCTCTTTCGTCAGATCCAAACCAAGTGTTATCAGTTTTTCATAGATGGTAGGAAAGTGGCTTTGAATAAAATCAGCGGGTTTATGGCTAATATCAAGGTACATGCAATCAGCACCTAAGCGTTTCATTTCATGATCGATCGCTCTTGCAACAATGTCTCTCGGCGCTAATTCACAGCGTGGATCATAGTCGGGCATGAAACGGCTTCCATCAGGGCGTTTCAAATAGGCTCCTTCACCACGTAACGCTTCCGTTAATAGAAAATTGCGAGCTTGCGGATGAAAGAGGCAGGTTGGATGAAATTGATTGAATTCTAAGTTAGCGACACTACATCCAATACGCCATGCCATCGCAATGCCATCCCCAGAAGAGATGTCGGGATTTGTTGTGTATTGATAGACTTTTGCGGCGCCGCCTGTAGCCAAAACAACGATTTTTGCTCGGATCGTTTCAACGTGCTCTTTTTGCCGATTCCAAACATAGGCACCGACAATACGGCTTTCGCCTGCTAATCCGATCTTATCGGAGCGAATGAGATCAACCGCATTATAGCGCTCTTTAACATGGATATTCGGATGCGCAAAAGCGAGGTTGACGAGAGTCGTTTCAACCTCTTTGCCAGTTGCATCTGCATGGTGAAGGATCCTGCGATGGCTGTGTCCACCTTCGCGAGTGAGGTGATATTGGGTTTCACCTGTTTCAGTCACTTCCGTGTCAAATAGTACGCCTTGATCAATTAACCACTGAACGCACTCTTTGGCATTCGAGGCGATAAATTCGACGGCCTCTCTTTCACAAATACCTGCGCCTGCAATTAAAGTATCTTCTACATGGGATTCAATGCTGTCGGTATTATCGAAAACGGCTGCAATTCCACCTTGTGCGTAATAAGAAGCCCCTTCATTAAGTGTGCTTTTACTTAGGAGAGTAACTTTATGAAAAGGAGCAAGTCGTAAAGCGGCGGAAAGCCCAGCGACACCGCTGCCAATAATCAGAATATCAGTGTAATGCTGTGTGGGATCGTTCATAAGTGTTTGCATGTTGTATATACTCGTCGTTTCTACCCATAAGGGGCAGCATAAAACCCGTTATACAGACGGTTGCGCCCTAAGAAGTGGCAGGCCTAGCCGTTTACGGCAGAGAGCAGTCACAGTATAGTATCTATTGGAAGTTTCATGTTAGCCTATCAGGCTTGGCAATGCTATTTGTGAAATAGCGTTCAGCCTTGTATATCTACTAGGGGGTTGAGTCAGGTTTGGTACTTAGGGTAAATAAAGCGGTGTGATACGTAGAATAATGTATAAATTAGCGATAAATTAATTAGGATCACTTAGATCCTCTATCGGTAGTCACACGGTTTTTTGTCAATTTTTTACTATTTTTATGTATTAAATTGAACTTCACTTGTTTTTACTACTCAAAGTAACGCTTGCTTTAGGAAGGGAGACATGATCAAGTTAACAAATTTACAGCCTGAGCGCGGGAGATTTTCCCAGTAATGAGCGAGCAACTAACGGACCAGATGTTGGTCGAAAAAGTCCAAAAGGGCGATCAAAAAGCGTTCAACTTACTGGTTGTAAAATACCAGCACAAAGTTGCAAGCTTGGTTTCCCGTTATGTACCACAAGCGGATGTACCTGACGTTGCTCAGGAGTCTTTTATCAAAGCTTATCGTGCGATAGGGTCGTTTCGCGGTGATAGTGCTTTTTATACTTGGCTATATCGTATTGCGGTAAACACGGCTAAAAATTATTTAGTCGCTCAAGATAGGCGCCCACCCGCGTCAGATCTTGAAGCAAGCGATGCAGAAAACTACGAAACTGCAAGCGCTTTGAAAGAAATATCGAACCCAGAGAACTTAATGTTGTCTGATGAATTGAAGAAAGTAGTTTTTCGAACCATTGAGTCGTTACCTGAAGATTTAAAAATGGCAATAACACTCAGAGAACTTGATGGTTTAAGCTATGAAGAGATCGCCGAGATCATGGATTGTCCTGTAGGCACCGTGCGTTCGCGTATCTTTAGAGCAAGAGAAGCTATTGATAATAAAGTACAGCCACTGATCCAGCAGCACTAATATGTTTGTGTTTATTGAATTGTTTTTTGGAACACAAGATAACGTGCAAAAAATAGCGAAATCAGGGCATTAAACTGTAATTGTGATGCAATTAACTGAAGGTATTCGGGCATGCAAAGAGAGAAACTTTCCGCAATGATGGATGGCGAAGTTCTAGATGTAGAACTGTTAAATGCCATTTCATGTGATTCAACGTTACAAAAACGTTGGGAGAGCTATCATCTTATTCGTGATACTCTGCGTAATGACACACCTGATGTCATCAATTTTGACATAGCGGGTAAAGTCGCCGCAGCATTAGAGAATGAAGTTGTGCGTATTAATCCTCAGGTAGTTGTTGAGTCACAGCCTGAACCTGCAACATGGGGCGCGATGCCGTTCTGGCAAAAAATTCGTCCATGGGCAAGTCAAATCACCCAAATTGGTGTTGCAGCATGTGTATCTCTTGCTGTTATCGTTGGGGTGCAGCAGTATAATCAAAGTAATTCAACGGAATCGGTGATTGATGAACCTGTGTTTAACACCGTTCCCGTTGGAGCAGGCGCACCTGTGAGTTTAAATTTCTCTGATGGTCAACTTTTTGGTAACGAGCAACAAATGCAACAAGTTGAGCAACAAAATCAGCGTGTAAATGCAATGCTACAGCAATATGAAATTGAAAGACGTTCAATGCTTAATCAGCAATATCATGATAATGATGATATTACTACAGCACCCGCTGGAGCTAAAGCGCGCTAATGAATAAGTGGTTATCCGTCATCTGCCTGGCGGGCAGCCTGATTTTATCTAATCAAGCTTCGGCATCTCAACAAGATGCCGAAGCTCTCTTTAAAGAGATGGGGAGCGCTGCCCAAAATCTTTCCTACGAAATGTCTTTTATGTCCTTTAGTCCCAGAAGCATCGTGCCTGTCCGTTATCGACATGGGATCATTAATAATGTTCCTGTCTCTCAAATGATCCAAATGGATTCTACGCGGCGTGAAATAGTGCAAAAAGGGGAAAGGATCAGTTATTTTGAACCCGGTTTTGATGCCTTCAGCTTAAATGGGAAGCATATTGTCGATAATTTGCCTTCGGTATTATTTGCTGATTATGACAAAATCAAACCGTACTATAATTTTATCGATGCGGGGCGAACCCATATCGGTGATAAGCCTTCACTCGTTATTCGCATTATTTCTAAAGATAACTCTCGTTTTAATTATGTTCTTCTGATTGATGAAGAAAATAAGTTGCCATTACGGGTCGATCTCTTAGATAACAATAACCAAACGTTAGAACAGTTTCGCGTCATTTCAACGGTGCTAGACAGCAAAACGGTGAATGACTCTCTGGTGAATTTAAGTAAGATTAATTTACCACCGCTGCTAGTCTCCCCTCAGGATAATCGTCCGTCATTTAAATGGCGTGTTGGACTTTTACCTCCTGGGTTTGAAGAAGTCTCTCGTTCAAAACGTAAACTTGCCGAAAATGATGAGGTAGAGAGCGCATTATTTAGTGATGGCTTATTCACTTTTTCGGTTAATGTCACTAAAGCTGAGCAAGGCTTGCCTTTAGAACAACCAGTCCAAAATGGCCGCCGCACAATTTATACAATGACTCAGAAACAAAATGTGATTACCATAATAGGTGAACTGCCGTTATCAACGGCACAGCAAGTCGCTGCAAGCATTCGTTTTCAGGAGTAGATGATGATAAAAGAGTGGGCAACAGTTATTCGTTGGCACCAAGGAAGGGCGTTATTGCGTTATGGGGCTTCTTCTGGGTGTGGTAGCTGTAGCGCGCGCGCGGCATGTGGTTCATACGCATTGAGTAAAATAGGGCCAAATACCGAACATCAGCTCGAAGTTGACATTGAGCAACCTTTAGTTGTTGGGCAAAAAGTGGAGGTTGGAATTCCTGAAGGGAGTTTGCTGCGCTCTGCTATGCTCGTTTATTTAACCCCGTTGATTGGCCTATTTCTGGTTGCAGCGTTAGTACAATTAGCGGGGTTTGAACAAGTCTGGGTTGCTCTTTCTGGTGTCGCTGGTGGCTTTTTAGGCTTCTTTTTAGCGCGTAAAATCGCCTCTTATTGGCGGGATGAGACTGCATTTCAACCAGTTATCTTACAAATAGGCTTACCCCCCAACGAACTGTCAGTTCAAGTTGATTGCTGAGTGAAACCGCCTTGCTTGATAGGCGGTTTGGCGAGTTCAGCGCTCCTATCTAGCAAAAACCTGCATAGTTTACAGTTGTTTTACATTGAACCTTTGTGTTACAGAGATCTTCTATGTAAAATGCAGCTAATTAGTAATCTTGTGATAATCATAGCATTTTAGTTCTGCGGTACCTATTTATGCAGAGCTGATTTTGTAGGCAATTTAAAAGAAGATATTACCTTGAAAATCAATAACATAAGAAACTTTTCTATCATTGCTCACATCGACCATGGTAAATCCACGTTGTCTGACCGTATTATTCAGATTTGTGGTGGTTTAACGGACAGAGAAATGGCGGCTCAGGTTCTAGACTCTATGGATTTAGAACGTGAACGCGGAATTACAATCAAAGCGCAAAGTGTGACGCTGGATTATAAGGCCTCCGATGGTGAGACCTATCAATTGAACTTTATCGATACCCCAGGCCACGTTGACTTCTCTTATGAAGTATCACGCTCATTAGCTGCCTGTGAAGGTGCGCTGCTCGTTGTTGATGCGGGGCAAGGGGTTGAAGCTCAAACGCTGGCTAACTGCTATACAGCGATTGAAATGGATCTTGAAGTTGTTCCTGTGTTGAACAAAATCGACTTACCAGCGGCTGATCCTGAACGCGTTGCAGAAGAAATTGAAGATATTGTGGGCATTGATGCGCATGATGCGGTACGTTGCTCGGCAAAAACGGGGATTGGCGTTCAAGATGTTATTGAGCGTTTAGTGCAATCTATCCCTGCGCCAGAAGGTGACGCAGAGGCACCTTTACAGGCGCTTATTATCGACTCATGGTTTGATAATTATTTAGGTGTTGTATCACTTATCCGTATTAAAAACGGTACGTTACGCAAAGGCGATAAAATTAAGGTGATGAGCACGGGCCAAGTGTACAACGCGGATCGTCTTGGTATTTTCACACCAAAACAAATTGATCGCGACTCTCTCAGTTGCGGTGAAGTTGGTTGGTTAGTGTGTGCGATTAAAGATATCACAGGGGCACCTGTCGGGGATACTTTAACGGGCGCTCGTAATCCTGCTGATAAAGCATTACCTGGGTTTAAAAAAGTTAAACCTCAAGTTTATGCAGGTTTATTCCCAGTCAGTTCAGACGATTATGAAGCATTCCGTGATGCACTAGGCAAGTTGAGCTTGAATGATGCGTCACTCTTTTATGAGCCTGAAACCTCTAGTGCTCTTGGCTTCGGATTCCGTTGCGGGTTCCTTGGCCTGCTGCATATGGAGATCATTCAAGAGCGCTTAGAGCGTGAATACAATTTAGATCTGATCACCACGGCTCCGACCGTTGTGTATGAAGTTGTGCAAACGAACGGTGAAATCGTTTATGTCGATAGCCCCGCTAAGTTGCCACCATTGAATAATATCGAAGAGTTGCGTGAGCCAATTGCTGAATGTCACATGCTGATGCCTAAAGAGTATCTTGGCAACGTTATTACACTTTGTGTGGAAAAACGCGGCGTTCAGACAAATATGGTCTATCATGGTAATCAAGTTTCATTAACGTATGATATTCCAATGTCAGAAGTGGTATTGGATTTCTTCGATCGCTTGAAATCAACATCTCGTGGTTATGCTTCTTTGGATTATGCATTTAAGCGTTTCCAAACGTCAGACATGGTTCGTGTTGATGTTATGATCAACGGCGAGCGTGTGGATGCCTTGGCATTGATCACTCACCGAGCTAACTCACAGTATCGTGGTCGTGAATTGGTTGAAAAAATGAAGGATTTAATCCCTCGTCAACAGTTTGATATCGCGATCCAAGCTGCAATTGGTAACCATATTATTGCTCGCTCTACCGTTAAACAATTGCGTAAAAACGTACTGGCTAAATGTTATGGTGGTGATGTTAGCCGTAAGAAGAAACTGTTGCAGAAGCAGAAGGAAGGTAAGAAGCGCATGAAGCAAGTGGGTAATGTTGAATTACCTCAAGAAGCTTTCCTCGCTATTTTGCATGTTGGTAAAGACAACTAAAATTACAAGGAGTCTCAATGGCTAACACCTTTGCCTTGATCCTAACACTGGCGACAGTGATTACGGGGATTATTTGGTGTTTAGATCGCTTTAAATTTTCGCCTGAGCGGAAGAAAAAGCTCAAACATATACAGGAAGTGAGTCAAGGCTCATTAACTCAAGATGAGATGGATAAAGCTGTACGCCGTCCATCGTGGGTTGAAACAGGCTCCTCGATTTTCCCAGTATTAGCGATTGTATTGGTGGTTCGTTCATTTATTTATGAACCCTTTCAAATTCCATCTGGGTCAATGATGCCAACGTTGTTGGTTGGGGATTTTATGCTGGTTGAGAAGTTTGCTTATGGTCTAAAAGATCCCATTACGCAAACGACGTTAATTAAAACGGGAAAACCTGCGCGTGGTGATATTGCCGTATTTAAATATCCAGAAAATCCAACAATTGACTATGTAAAACGGGTTATTGGCTTACCGGGTGATAAAATTGTTTATGATCCAAACGCTAAAGAGCTGACAATTTATCCGAATTGCGCAGATAATAACTGTACGAAACAACTTCCAATAAAATATGGTCCGTTAGCGCCGAGTGAGTGGACCATGTTTTTCAATGTGGAGTCTTTGGTCGATAGCCAAAAAGGTAACTATGAAATTCCTCTTGACGAACCATTGCCAAG
The DNA here is from genome assembly GCF_028482365.1 of Providencia sp. PROV122. Classification (NCBI taxonomy): domain Bacteria; kingdom Pseudomonadati; phylum Pseudomonadota; class Gammaproteobacteria; order Enterobacterales; family Morganellaceae; genus Providencia; species Providencia sp. PROV122. The sequence goes on from NZ_JAMPQI010000006.1 coordinate 45,415, forward strand.
AAATGCATTACGTCAATATCAAAGAAGTGAAACTCTCGATACCGTCGAGCACCAGATTTTGATTATTCGTCAGGCCATTACGGAATCTCGTTACATACAGCCTAATATGCCGCCAAATGAGTGGATTGTACCTGAGAAACACTACTTCATGATGGGGGATAACCGAGATAACAGCTCAGACAGCCGTATGTGGGGCTTTGTTCCGGAACAAAATTTGGTTGGTCGCGCTGTATTTATCTGGCTAAGTCTTGAGAAACAAGAAGGTGAATGGCCGACAGGTATTCGCTTTAGCCGAATTGGGCCACTAGGTTCATAAGGTAGATTTATACGGGTTTTCGTGTGAAAACCCGTATAAACCGAAGCATTATTGTTTATCTCAGTGTACAATATAATTTAAATTAATATTTATTGGCTTCTTAATTAACTCTTATCATTTTATTCATTAATAGTGTTATGCTGAATTTTAAGCTTAGTTCTATTATATAAATGAAAGATAAAAGCGTTAAGAGTCAGTGCAAACGCAACAGTTTTGTTTTTTACAGGTCTGTTGCGTGTGCTTTTTTGTCAATCAGAGAAATGGCTGAACGCGCATGAACCCCTCTTTACTTGAGCAATTGCAACGAAAACTTGGTTATAAGTTTAATCAACACGATCTTTTAATTCAGGCGCTTACGCATCGCAGTGCAAACAGTAAGCATAACGAGCGCCTAGAGTTCCTTGGCGATTCTATTTTAAGTTTTGTGATCGCAAATGATTTATATCATCGCTTCCCGAAAGTGGATGAAGGAGATATGAGTCGCATGAGAGCAACGCTAGTGCGCGGAAATACACTGGCGGAAATTGCTCGTGAATTTGAGCTTGGCGAGTGTTTACGTTTAGGGCCAGGCGAACTAAAAAGTGGCGGTTTCCGCCGTGAATCTATCCTCGCTGATACAGTGGAAGCATTGATCGGGGGGATCTTTCTCGATAGTGATATCCAAACAATAGAAAAAATTATTTTAGATTGGTATCAAACTAGGTTGAATGAAATCAGCCCGGGTGACAAGCAAAAGGACCCGAAAACGAGACTACAAGAATATCTACAGGGGCGTCATTTGCCTTTGCCTAACTATATCGTTGTCCAAGTTAAAGGTGAGGCTCATGATCAGGAATTTACTATCCACTGCCAAGTCAGTGGTATTGAACAACCTATTAACGGGGTTGGTTCAAGTCGACGTAAAGCTGAGCAGGCCGCTGCGGAGCAAGCATTGAAAATTTTGGAGATTGAATGAGTGAAAAATTACCCCACTGTGGCTTTGTAGCTATTGTTGGGCGACCAAATGTCGGTAAGTCAACGCTATTAAACCAGCTATTGGGGCAAAAAGTTTCAATTACGTCGAGAAAGCCTCAAACGACGCGCCACCGTATTATGGGGATCCATACTGAAGATGAATATCAAATCATCTATGTGGATACGCCAGGCCTGCATATTGAAGAAAAACGAGCAATCAATCGTTTGATGAACCGTGCAGCTTCAAGTTCAATAGGGGATGTTGAGCTAGTTATTTTTGTCGTAGAAGGCACGAATTGGACTGACGACGATGAAATGGTACTCAACAAATTAAAAGGTCTTCGCTGCCCTGTGATTTTAGCAATTAACAAAATTGATAATGTCACGGATAAAACAGTGCTGTTACCGCATATTGGCTTTGTCAGCCAAAAAATGAACTTTTTGGACGTTGTGCCAATTAGTGCTGAAAAAGGTAAAGGCGTTGATACGATTGCAAAAATTGTTAAGCAGCACATTCCTGAAGCTGAGCATCATTTCCCTGAAGATTATATTACCGACCGCTCTCAGCGATTTATGGCATCAGAAATCATTCGTGAAAAATTGATGCGTTTCTTAGGTGATGAACTTCCTTATTCTGTGACTGTTGAAATTGAGCAGTTCAAAATGATGGAAAGGGGGGGATACCATATCAATGGCTTGATCCTTGTTGAACGTGAAGGCCAAAAGAAAATGGTGATTGGTAATAAAGGTAGTAAGCTTAAAACAATCGGTACGGAAGCCCGCATCGATATGGAAAAGCTGTTTGATACCAAAGTACACCTTGAACTGTGGGTTAAAGTGAAAGCTGGCTGGGCGGATGATGAACGCGCATTACGCAGCTTAGGCTATGTTGATGACCTAAAATAAATTTATTGGTGAAATTGTGAGTGGCTGGCAACGTGCGTTTGTACTCCATTCTAGACCCTTTAGTGAAACGAGCTTATTAGTCGATTTCTTCACTGAAGGGGAAGGCAAAATCCGCTTATTAGCAAAAGGGGCTCGCCGAAACCGTTCACCTTTTAGGGGCTGCTTGCAGCCCTTTACACCTTTGTTAATCCGCTGGGGTGGCAAAGGTGAGATTAAAACATTAACCCATGCAGACCCTATTTCACTCTCATTACCACTAACGGGAACCGTACTTTATAGTGGGTTATATCTCAATGAATTAGTGACGAGAGTCATTGAATTTGGTACTCCGTATTCAGCATTATTCTTTGATTACCTTTCTTGCTTACAATTACTTGCTGCTAGTGAACACACACCTGAAGCTGCGTTACGCCAATTTGAGCTAGCCTTGTTATCCTACCTTGGTTACGGTGTTGATTTTCTTCATTGCGCAGGTAGTGGCGAGCCTGTTTCAGACACAATGACTTACCGTTATCGAGAAGAAAAAGGTTTTATTGGTAGTTTAGTCATCGACCAACTTAGTTTTACTGGTAAACACCTTAAAGCCTTGGCAGCACGCGAATTCCCCGACAGTGACACACTGAGAGCGGCTAAACGCTTTACTCGTATAGCCTTGAAACCCTATTTAGGTGGAAAACCGCTAAAGAGCCGCGAACTATTCCGACAATTTACTAAGCCCCCTGTTGGTAATACACCAAAATCATGAGCTAAGTGTGACCGACAATGGTCAGTATGCCAAATCAAAATCTGCACCACGCCGATATTTTACGAGCCGCTTCCCAAAATCTAATAAGTTTGCTGAAAAAGTCGTCAAAATATGGAAAGGCGCTCGAAGCGATAGAGATTTATTCCCACTCAATATTAAATTGCAGTAGGATAGGGGCATTGAGCGTACTTGACTGTATTTATGATAGGGAGTGAAAAATGGCTGAGCTTTTGTTAGGTGTAAACATAGATCATATCGCAACAGTGAGAAATGCACGGGGAACACAGTATCCTGACCCTGTACAAGCCGCATTTGTTGCAGAACAAGCAGGAGCTGATGGTATTACTGTGCATTTGCGAGAAGATCGCCGCCATATTACTGATAGGGATATTGAGCTGCTAAAAGAGACTATTCAAACCAGAATGAACCTTGAAATGGCAGTGACAGAGGAAATGATTAACATTGCATGTCGAGTGAAGCCAGCATTTTGCTGCCTAGTACCTGAAAAGCGTGAAGAGGTCACGACGGAAGGGGGGCTTGATGTGGCGGGGCAATTACCCAAAATTACTGATGCTGTTAAACGCTTGACTGAAGCCGGTATTCAAGTATCCCTGTTTATTGATGCTGATCACACTCAAATTGATGCGGCGCAAGCGGCAGGTGCACCATTTATTGAGATACATACAGGTGCATATGCAGATGCGAAAACGGAGCAAGAACAAGAAATCGAATATCGTCGAATTCGTGATGGCGTAGCTTATGCGGCAGGGAAAGGCCTAAAAGTGAATGCGGGCCATGGTTTAACTTATCATAATGTTCAGCGGATCGCGCTATTACCTGAAATTTATGAATTGAATATCGGGCATGCCATTATTGGGCGAGCGTTATTTAGCGGCCTAGCGAATGCGGTGGCAGATATGAAAAAACTACTCAGAGAAGCGCGTTACTAATGGCAATCGTAGGTCTTGGTACGGATATTGTTGAAATAGCCCGAATAGAAGCGGTGATTAAACGTTCAGCTGACAGCTTAGCGAAACGGATATTGACTGAAAATGAATTTGCGCAGTTTCAACAACAAGCTCAGCCAGCTCGTTTCTTAGCAAAACGTTTTGCGGTTAAAGAGGCGGCAGCTAAGGCGCTCGGTACCGGAATTCGTAATGGATTGGCCTTTAACCAATTTGAAGTCAGTAATGATTCTTTGGGGAAACCGCTACTAACATTGGTGGGGGAGGCTGAAAAACTAGCGCAGCGTATGAACGTAACGCATATTCACGTATCTATTACGGATGAGCGCCATTATGCCGCTGCAACGGTGATTATTGAAAGTGTGTAATTGGCACACAATAGGCTCAATAACTCTTCTTATCCAGAGGGCATATTTGATAAGAAGAGGATGATACCTCGCCGTTATGCGGCGGGGGGAATCAACACTCAGCGATAGCGCTGGGTCGTGAGTAAGTGTCAGGGAACAGGTAGAAAGTGCTAATAGGCTAAATTTTATCAGCATGATGGATCATGACAAACTTATCCCATAATTGTTCTTGTGTTTCAATATGTTGTGGGTCTGTGATAATCGTATTGTTGATAGGGCAAACCGATTGACAGGTCGGTTTATCATAGTGGCCGACACATTCAGTGCAGAGGTCTGCATCGATTTCATAAATTTCGTCACCCATATAGATAGCATTATTAGGGCATTCGGGTTCGCACATATCGCAATTGATACATTTTTTAGTAATTAATAGTGCCATTTCAATCAGTTAAATCTGTTACCATAAATAATTCTAATGAGGTGACTAATTCTACACGGAAATAGGGAAATTAAATACTAATTCTATCAATTTCACCTAACATCTTCTTTTTATGTTAAAAAATTGTATTATTTATTATGCATAACTGGAAAAGGGATAAGCGTGGCTATAATTTCCATAGCAAAGATAATAAACATTGTTCAATATGATAACATTTATTATTATGTGCTAAATAGAATGTGTATTAGTAATATTATCTTAGAGAGTATGAGCTATCTCTATTTAATAGGGAAAAATAGAATAAACACATCGAAGTCGATTGTATTAAGTTAGCCTGTTTTTTAGATATACAATTTTTTGTATTATTTAGTGTTCTTTGTTATGTGTCATTGGTTTATTATGGATTAAAGGTTTGGCATTACAGTGACTATAAATTTTAGACGGTGGGGTTTTGTTATTTATCGTGTTAATTAATATTGAAAACGCTGACTGTAAGGCTTATCTAAAATTATCTTATTTAGTGTGGTTGCTTTAATCTTATATAAGAGATAACTGTTAAAATAAAGGATTGGGGTTACCAATCCTTAAAAGGAACTCTTTAGCTATCAAACACTATTATTTTACAATTACGACAGAGAATGATTCCCAATTTTTTGATTTTTCATACTGGTAGTAATAGTATAAAATGCCGTTGATAACGAAGAACGACGCTGTTCTAATTTGCATGCCGTTAGCGTTAAAAGTAAAGTCGTAAACATTTTCAAGATTGCCATTATCTAAAACAACAAAGAATTGAATGGTCTTTTCTTCTAAATTATAACCATAAATATACTGTTTATTCAGCGTTAAATCTTGTACATATTGTAGATTGCTAAGGTAGCTGTTTAATTTCCCTTTATGGATAGGAGCACTTGTATCAATAATCCCTTTATCACTAACATTATAAATAAAGTAGGCCTTATCTTGAGGAGTATGGCCTAAGAAGAATATTTTTTTTGCAGCAGTGTAGACAAGCGTGGTTGGGTAAAACTGTTCAAATATACCCGCTTGAATACCTGATTGGATCAGAGACATATCAGCTCCTTTATTTATTAGTAAGTTAAATTGTTTATAAGCACTTTGATATTATGAAAATAAGGCATATTTAAAAATAATCATTATTATTAGCTTATTTCATATTTTTAAATGTTATGGTAATAATTGAATTTATAAATATTCACAACTGGTTAAGATTGTGATAGTAATAAGAAAAAAATGGTTAAGGTTTTCATTATGTTTGAAAGTTTTGGTGTTTTGAATTTCTGGACTTATATGGCAGGGTTGATTTTTATCATCATAGTGCCGGGACCAAATTCATTATATGTTTTAAAATCAAGTACATCTCATGGTACTCAAGCAGGGTATCGGGCAGCATTAGGCGTATTTACCGGTGATGCAATACTCATTTTTCTCTCATTTATTGGGGTTGCGTCAGTGATAAAAGCGTCACCTACACTTTTTATGGTCGTAAGGTATTTAGGCGCGGCGTACCTGTTGTACTTAGGTTGCAAAATTCTTTATGCGACTTTTAAGCAAAAAAAATTAGCAAGTTCAGATGCTGAGCCGATGGTGGTTAAATCAGAGAAAATTTTTACGCGTGCGTTGATCCTAAGCTTAACTAATCCAAAAGCGATTCTATTTTATATCTCCTTTTTTATTCAATTTATTGACTTTAATTACTCGCACGCTTGGGTTCCATATCTGGTGCTCGCGTCTATTTTGGAGCTTGTCAGCTTTATTTATCTTAGTCTGCTGATTTTTAGTGGTTATCTTATCGCGCGTTTTTTACGTGAAAAACAAATATTGGCTAAATTGGGTAACTGTGCAGTAGGAAGCTTTTTTATGGGGTTTGCTGCAAAATTAGCGATTTTTAGTAATTAAGGCGAGATTTTGCCTTGTTCACACTGTTGTCTATTTATCAGTTATCGTGGCATATCAAAACCACGGTAACTTCCTCTCTATGCAGTGATTGATAAATTTCCTCATTACCGCCCTACAGCAACTCAAATAATTTACGGTATAATCTATTTAAATAGATAGATTAGAGGTTGCTGTGACACAAGCCGAAGTTGATGAGTTCTGGATGAAGCGCGCTTTAGAATTGGCGAAAAATGCTCAAGATGCAGGAGAAATACCTGTTGGTGCTCTATTAGTGAAAGATAATCAATTAATTGCATCGGGTTGGAATCGTTCAATCGAAAGTCATGATCCTACAGCTCACGCAGAAATAATGGTGTTACAGCAAGGTGGTCGTGCGCTTAGTAATTACCGATTATTAGACACAACACTTTATGTAACGTTGGAGCCGTGCATTATGTGTGCTGGCGCATTAGTACATAGTCGAATAGGGCGTTTAGTCTATGGGGCGAGAGACTTTAAAACCGGTGCTTGCGGTTCATTTATTAATATCTTAGAGCGCCCCGGATTAAATCATTATGTGGATGTAAAGGGCGGGGTTTTAGAAGAAACCTGCTCAGCGATGTTAAGTAATTTTTTTAAAATGCGTAGAGCACAAAAGAAAGCGCAGAAACAGATGTTGGCGCAAACAGAAGGTGAGTGCGGAGGATGTCAGCAGCAAAAATCACCTTAATCCCTCTTTCATTCTGATTAGCTATGATTAAGTTTCTAATTATTTGTTGTTACTGGCTCTGTAGGCTCCTTGGCATGGGAGCCTTCTTGTGTATGGGGTGAAAGAAAATATTGCCCCAAAGTGAGCGTATCCTTCGGGGGAATAGCGGGTAACTTCTGCTGTACTGGAGCAGATTGAACGTGTTTTAGGCTAACCTTTTCTTGGTGGGGATTTTGTGTTGAAGATGCTTGTGGTGCGTTTGAGGTCACATCATCCTGTTTTGCGGTGTCTGCATTTTCAACAGCCTGCTTCTGCTCGTTAGGCGTTGTAAGAGGCGGAAATAAAATGAGCGATTTTTCCGCAATCGCTAGTGCACGCTGTTTTTTATCTTGGTTTTGTAAATACCCAACCAAACTTTGATGGTAGCGGCGAATATTTTCAACATAGCGGTAGGCTTCGTGACCCCGTGCGTAACCATAGTTAAGTTGAGAATAATATTTTTTTTGTGTTAGAAGAGGTAACCTTGATTTCACATCTAGCCAGCGGTCAGGATCACCTCCTTGCATTTCAGTTAGCTTTCTAACATCTTGCATGTGGCCATAGCCCATATTATAGGCGGCTAAAGCAAACCAAATTCTATCGTCATCAGCAATGGATACTGGCAGGCGCTGCATCAGATATTCGAGATAGGCAGCTCCTCCTTTAATACTCTCCTCAGCGTCTAACCTATCAGCGACACCCATGGTTTCCGCCGTTGGTTTTGTAAGCATCATTAGTCCACGTACACCTGTTGGTGAGGTAGCCAAAGGATCCCAATGGGATTCTTGCCATGCAATAGCGGCTAAGAGTTTCCAATCAAGGGTCGTGGCATATTTTTCAAATAGTGGCTGATAATTGGGCAGTTTTTTGTTGATAGCGTTAATAAATGAAATGGTATCAAAATAATCGAATGAACTAACGTGACTGAAATATTTTTCATCAAGTCTTGCGAGTAAGTCTATTTCATTACTGACATTGAAAAAGTCGAGAAGGGCAGCGTTTAGGCTATCGTCATTAAGACGTTTCATATACCAAGTAATGGCGTGATCATCGACTAAATCGAATCCAACAGTAATTTCTGGATGAATGCGTTGTTGGAGGGCAACGGAAATTGAATCTTCGAGTGTATAGTCAATCAGCCCTTCGGCAACCATTTCTAACAATTGATTGGTTGTGTATTCGGTAGTTTCTTGCCAAGTCAGCTCTGGGTATTTACCGGCTAATGATTTGAGGGTGCTAGCGTGTGCAGAGCCTGCCATAACCACCAATTTTCCTTTAATATCATTAAAGCTCTTAGGGCGAGTAGAACCTTTTCGGTAGACCAATTGCTGTGTCACATTTAGGTAGCTTGGCCCAGTTTTCATTTTTTGTAATCTATCTTTATTATAGAGCAGACCAGCAACCCCGATATCTGCATTCCCCTCTTCAATATCATCAAAAATAAGCTCGACGGTGGGTCTCATGGTGATGATTAGTTTTACGCCGAGGTAATCGGCAAAGCTTTGTACAAGCTCATAATCAAAACCATGCAGATTCGCTTCATCGTCAAGATAAATCAGGGGGGAGCTAATCGCGCTGACTCGCAATTCACCTCGAGAGAGGATTTGATTGAGTTGATTATTTTGTGTATTGGGCCAGCGGAGATTCAGTCCGATAATCATGGCCGCAACAAGCGCAATAATCCCAATAATGAAATAATTAACCTTGATGTTATTCAAAAAAAATATCTCGTATGTATACCCTTTATACTTCAAGTCCAGATTGCTTTGCACTGTTTAGCAATCGAAGCTGCTATCCAAGCGAGTCAATAGATGAATGTTGCTATCTCTCAATCGCCCAGAAAATTGTGGGTGTTTGTATGCCGGTGTTGTAATAAAAATTGTTATAAGTAATGGTTATATTTCCAGTGTTTGGACATTTTGCTCAACAATTATGATCCGTGCAACCAATATTGTGCTATTTCGTTCCTAATAATTTTTAACGGTTTGCTTTATTTTTAGTCACGCAAACGGTTTCGTATTGATTCGCATTGCTCTATAATGTGTTCCGGTTCCCCTGCTTTTATGATCAGGGCTGGCGTTTAAATGAGAGAATTTAAGACTATGGAAATTTTGCGTGGTTCACCTGCTCTATCAGCATTTCGTATTGCTCGCCTGTTGGCGTTGTTTGCTGAAAAACAGCTTCCTGTTACGGATATTTATGCTGAATATATGCACTTTGCTGAACTATCAGCGCCTTTAAGTGAAAGCGAGCAAGGCAAACTGCGTAGTTTGCTGAAATACGGTCCTTCTCTCGCGGAGCACGAGCCTTTTGGTAAACTCATATTAGTGACACCACGCCCAGGAACAATTTCTCCTTGGTCATCTAAAGCGACAGATATTGCTCACAATTGTGGTTTATCTCAGGTCGAAAGAATTGAACGTGGTATTGCTTACTATGTGCAAGCCGATTCATTATCACAAGCACAGTGGCTAGACGTTGCAGCGCTACTACATGACCGCATGATGGAGAGTGTTTTTGGCTCTTTTGAGCAAGCTGAGGCACTGTTTGTTCATCATCAACCCGCACCAATGAAAGTTATTGATATCAGTCGTCATGGCCGAACTGCCCTCGAAAAAGCTAACGTAGAAATGGGGTTAGCACTTGCTGATGATGAAATTGATTACCTTCTAAATGCATTCACTGAGTTAAAACGCAACCCAACGGATGTTGAACTGTATATGTTTGCACAGGCAAACTCAGAACACTGCCGCCATAAAATTTTTAATGCAGATTGGATCATTGATGGTGAAAAGCAGCCTAAATCGCTGTTTAAAATGATTAAAAACACCTTTGAAACGACGCCAGACTATGTGTTATCTGCTTATAAAGATAATGCGGCAGTGATGGAAGGATCTTCCGTGGGGCGTTTCTTCCCAGAATCAGATAGCCGTACTTATCGTTATCATCAAGAAGATGCTCATATTTTGATGAAAGTCGAAACACATAACCACCCTACAGCGATCTCTCCATGGCCGGGGGCAGCAACGGGCTCGGGCGGTGAAATTCGTGATGAAGGGGCGACAGGGCGCGGTGCCAAACCGAAAGCAGGTTTAGTTGGTTTCTCAGTATCGAATTTACGTATCCCTGGGTTCGAGCAGCCATGGGAAGAAGATTTCGGCAAACCGGAACGTATCGTTACCGCTCTCGATATTATGCTAGAAGGGCCATTAGGTGGCGCGGCGTTTAATAACGAATTTGGTCGCCCAGCACTATTAGGTTACTTCCGTACCTATGAAGAAAAGGTTAACAGTCATAACGGTGAAGAGCTACGCGGCTATCATAAACCTATTATGTTAGCTGGAGGGATTGGCAATATCAGGGCGGATCACGTGCAAAAAGGTGAGATCCCTGTTGGAGCAAAACTCATCGTCCTTGGTGGGCCATCAATGAATATCGGTCTTGGTGGTGGTGCCGCATCTTCTATGGCTTCTGGTCAATCAGATGCTGATCTGGATTTTGCATCAGTGCAGCGTGATAACCCAGAAATGGAGCGACGTTGCCAAGAGGTTATTGATAATTGTTGGCAGTTGGGTGAGAACAACCCCATTTTATTTATCCATGATGTGGGAGCGGGTGGCTTATCGAATGCCATGCCTGAATTAGTGAGTGATGGGGGCCGTGGTGGTTGCTTTGAACTGCGCAAAATTCTGAATGATGAGCCTGGAATGAGCCCATTAGAAGTATGGTGTAATGAGTCTCAAGAGCGTTACGTCTTAGCCGTTGCTCCAGAACAAATGGCTCTATTTACGGCAATTTGTGAGCGTGAGCGTGCTCCTTTTGCAGTAATTGGTGAAGCAACCGAACAGCGTGAATTAGTTTTAAAAGATGCGCATTTTAATAATCAACCTATTGATATGCCTCTTGATGTGCTGTTAGGTAAAACCCCTAAAATGTTGCGTGATGTGAATACATTAAAGGCACAACCAGGGGCGTTAGATAGAACGTCTATCCATTTAAATGAAGCAGTAAAACGCGTGTTGCATCTTCCAGCCGTCGCGGAAAAAACATTTTTAATTACTATTGGTGACCGTACAGTGACTGGTATGGTTGCGCGTGATCAGATGGTTGGGCCTTGGCAGATCCCTGTCGCGGACTGCGCGGTCACAACAGCGAGTCTTGATAGCTACTATGGCGAGGCTATGTCAATTGGTGAAAGAACCCCTGTTGCATTGTTAGACTTCGCCGCTTCTGCCCGTATGGCGGTAGGGGAAGCATTAACTAATATTGCTAGCGCATATGTGCAAGATCTAAAACGAGTAAAACTTTCAGCTAACTGGATGGCGGCGGCGGGGCATCCCGGGGAAGATGCAGGTCTGTATGAAGCTGTGAAAGCGGTAGGCGAAGAACTGTGTCCTGCTTTAGGGTTGACTATCCCTGTTGGTAAAGATTCGATGTCAATGAAAACACGTTGGCAAGATAATGGTGAAGAGCGTGAAATGACATCACCACTATCACTGATTATTAGCGCATTCGGTCGTGTTGAAGATGTGCGTTTGACGGTGACACCTGAATTAAAAACGGACGTTGACTCTGCCTTAATGTTAATCGATCTTGGTCAAGGGCATAATGCTTTAGGCGGCTCGGCTCTTGCGCAAGTTTACCGTCAGTTAGGTAACAAAGCACCGGATGTGCGCGACCCTAAATTACTATCTGGTTTCTTTGCCGCTATCCAACGCTTATTGTCAGAGCAAAAACTGCTAGCATACCATGACCGCTCTGATGGTGGTCTGTTCGTGACATTAGCTGAGATGGCATTTGCAGGCCATTGCGGTATTAATGTTGATATTAGCGAATTTGATGAAGATATTCTCGCCGCGCTGTTTAATGAAGAGTTGGGCGCCGTTATCCAAATTAAACAGCAAGATAAGCAATATGTTGAAAATTGCTTTGCTGAAGCGGGTTTAGGTGAATGTTTACATTATCTAGGTACGGTCACCCAAGAAGATGCATTAGTGATTAATAGTCGTGATACTGTTGTTTATCAGGAATCTCGCAGTACATTACGTGAGTGGTGGGCTGAGACAACATGGCAGATGCAACGCTTACGTGATAATGAGGTGTGTGCAGATGAAGAGCATAAAGCGAAGTTGGATAGCCAAGACCCTGGTCTAAATACTCAGCTTACTTTCGATATTGCAGAGGATATCGCAGCACCTTATATCCTGTCTGGTGTACGCCCTAAAGTTGCGGTGTTGCGCGAACAAGGTGTTAACTCTCATGTGGAAATGGCAGCTGCTTTTGACCGTGCTGGTTTTGATGCGGTTGATGTCCATATGAGTGATCTGCTCGCGGGGCATCTATCATTGGCAGGCTTCCAAACCTTAGTTGCATGTGGTGGCTTCTCATACGGTGACGTATTAGGTGCTGGGGAAGGTTGGGCAAAATCAATCCTGTTTAATAACCAAGTACGTGATGAATTTGCTGCTTTCTTTGCTCGTCAAGATACATTATCCCTTGGCGTGTGTAATGGTTGTCAAATGATGTCCAATTTATATGAGTTGATCCCAGGAGCAGAACTGTGGCCTCGTTTTGTACGCAATCGCTCAGAACGATTTGAAGCGCGCTTTAGTTTGGTTGAGGTAGCTAAGAGCCCTTCCTTATTGCTTCAAGATATGGTCGGTTCACGCATGCCGATTGCGGTATCTCATGGTGAAGGTTTGGTTGAGGCGCGTAATCCTGCCCATATTCAGCAATTGGAAAATCATTCATTAGTAGCACTGCGCTTTGTGAATAACTATGGGCAGGTCACAGAGCAATACCCTGCTAACCCTAATGGCTCAGTGAATGGTATTACTTCGGTGACATCAATGGATGGCCGCGCAACAATTATGATGCCGCATCCTGAGCGTGTATTCCGTACTGTAAGTCACTCTTGGCACCCAGAAAATTGGGGTGAAGATGGCCCATGGATGCGTATTTTCCGTAATGCGCGTAAGCAATTAGGCTAAGCAGCCTGAATCTGATAGCCCCGTAATACGGGGCTATTTTTTCGTCGTTGCCGATTAGACAGGAACGGTTTCAATGATAGCAATATGGCTTTCTGTTGGAATAATTCGGTTGATTTTTAGACCTGCTTGCGAGAACAATGCGTTAAATTCAGCTTCTGTATGCTCGTTACTATCGTGAATAACACTAAAGCATATAAGCTCTAATTCCTTTCCAAAATGGGGGCGATTATCTTCGGGGATAATCGCGTCCATGACCAGTAATTTTGAGGTTGGTTTCATGGCGCGACGGATGGTTTTAAATATCTCAATAAGCTTATCATCACTCCAATCATGAGTTATGTATTTCAATAGGTAGATATCAGCTTCTGGACACTGTTCAAAAAAAGAGCCGGGTTGTAATGTCCAACGGGTATTATCTTTGAGCCGATGTAGAATATTTTTTTCTAGCACATGTTTCCTATCAAATAGGATACCCTTTAATGACGGATTACGTGCCAATACTTCAAGTAGCAGGTTGCCTAAGCCGCCAGCAATATCGGCAACAATGATATTTTCTGGGAAAGTATAATTTTTTAGGATAAATTCGTTTTCAATTTTTGATAAAGAAGCTTGCCCTTCATCAAAGCCATCTGGTTGATCAGCATTCTTTTCCCAGTAATCAAAGAATGTACTTCCGAATAAATCTTCAAATACGCGCTTACCATAAGCGGATTGTGTGAACTCTGCGCTCGTTAGCCAAAAGGTTTTATCAGTCAACCAGAGAATAGCAGGGCGCAATGAGTAGGGGTGATCAGTGCATAAAAAGGTCGCTTCTGGCGTTAATGCGTAATGAGTGCCATCTAAACAAGTAAAAATTTTACGGGTTGCGAGTACTCGAAGAATTTTTTTCACGACTCTCGCATCTGCCTTTATTTCAGCAGCCAGTTGCTCAACGGTCTTTGCTTCCTGCATTAAATGATCCGCAATATTTAACTGCACCGCGGCGCGTAGTGCTGCTTGAAATACAAAACCAATAGTTTGCTCAAGCACATACAACGCGGCTTGCATATCGTTCTGCTCTATTGTGTTACTTGATTGCATATTCATAAATTTCCTCATCGAATCTTTATTATCAAATCAATAAGTAAAAGTTAAGTATTTTCGCGAGGTATAGATTAGTAAAATGATTTCTTGGAAAATACCCTTAATTTTTATCAATAAAAATTAAGGGTGCCATAGTGTTTATTATTTTCGCTTTAATTTGAATTTCTGTTGGTCTCGCAATAAATATCAATTTTATTAATTATCCTGAGGTTTTTTTATTCAGGTGATGAGGTTTTTTTTCGAGGTGTATAAAATTGGCGACAAACCCCTTATTTGGGTGTCTCCAAATGGAGACATTTAATTTGTTGAAAAATAAAAATAATTTTCTATGCTGTGGTGGGTGTCTTTAAAAGGAGACAGTATAGAGGAAAGAAAGAAAAATTTTAGAGGTGAAAAAGAAGAAATAAGAAACCGGAAAAATAAAAGTGCTTATCTTTCAATTAATTAATAAATATATTGAAAAGTTGGCACGATGTGTGCATAATAATATTCAGTTGCTCATTCAACATTATTATGTCGGTCCACATTAGGGTGGGAACATACCACATAAAGCAAGAATGATGCCAAAGTAAGGTGCCTACCGTCCAACAGCACAGATATTCGCTTTCGAGCCTTATCAAACACAGGGCGACACGTGGAGTGAGGCACCACCTATATGATTATAAAGAGATAATCATATATCACATCAGTAAATCGCTGGCGGAATAAAGTTGAACTCTTTATTCCGCCTTCCTGTATTTATCCCCCCATAATTTTTCTTGTTTATTCTCAATGAGATTGGCACATTGCTTGCTGTAACTAGCGTGACTCTTATGAAATAAGAGGGAAAATCGAACTGTGGTGATCATCAAGTTCACGTAATTCATTCAGTTCTGTTACCATGGAACCTCGTTTAACAGGTGTGAGATGAATGCATTGAGTAAATGGCGTCTATTTCCGCGCTCCTTGCGCCAATTGGTTGTCATGGCATTTTGGTTAGTGCTATTGCCACTATTGGTTCTGGCTTATCAGGCTTACCAAAGCTTGGAGCAATTAAGTAATCAAGCTGCTCAAATCAATAAAACAACACTTTTAGATACCCGGCGAAGTGAAGCGATGGGAGGGCTAGCTTTAGAAATGGAAAGAAGCTATCGTCAATACTGTGTTTTGAAAGATGCTTCATTACATACCCTCTACCTCAAGCAGTTTTCTGATTATCAGCAGATGTTTGAGCGGCAAAAAACGATACTGCCTAAAAATGCAGATACATCGGCACTGACTCGCGCGTTGGAAGAATTAAAAACGGTAGTTTGTGAGAATAGTGAACCGCCTAAAGAAGTCACCGCAGCATTAAGCCAATTCTCAGAGCAGAATAATGCATTAATACAAGAGACCCGCGACGTAATATTTAGTCGAGGGGAGCAATTACAAAAAGCAATTGCCAATAAAGGACAGCTTTTTGGTTGGCAGAGCCTTATCCTCTTTTTATTGAGTGTGCTCTTAGTTGCTTTGTTTACTCGAATGATTATCGGGCCAGTGAAAGGCATCGAACGTATGATCAACCGATTAGGCACAGGCAGAACGCTGACAAATAATTTAAAATTATTTAAAGGGCCTCGAGAGCTACGCTCGTTAGCGCAGCGGATTATCTGGTTAAGTGAACGCTTAGCTTGGTTAGAATCGCAGCGCCATGAGTTTTTGCGGCATATTTCCCATGAGCTGAAAACACCATTAGCAAGTATGCGTGAAGGCACTGAATTACTGGCCGATGAAGTGGCGGGGCCGCTTACCGAGTCACAAAAAGAGGTTGTAGAAATTCTTGATAACAGCAGTAAGCATCTTCAGCAACTTATTGAACAGCTTCTTGATTATAATCGTAAATTAGCAGATAGCCCGCCAGAAGCACAACATGTTGATTTGCAAAAATTGATTGAAGACATTGTTATGGCTCATAATTTACCTGCGAGAGCGAAAAATATTCAAACGGATATTCGTCTACGTATTGACCATTGCCTTGCTGAACCAACGCTACTAGGACGGGTTATTGATAATATCTACTCCAATGCGGTGCACTATGGCAGTGAATCAGGTAATATTTGGATCACAAGCCGCAGAATAGATAATAAGCTTGTTATTGAAGTTGCTAATACTGGCACACCAATTCCTGAGTCAGAACAAAGTATGATTTTTGAACCTTTTTACCAAGGGTCGCTTGTGAGAAAAGGAGCTGTCAAAGGCAGCGGATTGGGGCTAAGTATTGCACATGATTGCATTAAGCAAATGGGGGGTGAACTTTCACTAGTACCCAATAAATTAGCAGATGTCTGCTTTAGAATTGAACTGCCTTTAACTGCAGAGAATGAATAATAATGGCAAATAGGTCTACAGATGTTTTGGTTGCATTACGCTTTGCGGTGTTACCAAAGCGATATATCGGGTTAACGAAAAAAAACTCTACATTCATCCAAAAGCAAAAAGCGGTGCATATAGGCGCGTTATTGTTGTCACTCATTTTAACGGGTTGTACGACTCAAAATGGGCAATCTTCTTTAGATACGTTAGCTCAAGTTGTTGTCCCTGAAGTTAAAGTGACCGATTACCGCTATGCGGCATGTGAGGGCGTTTGGGAAAATTATCAGCCTAATGCGCGAGAAAATGCACTTTTTTGGTTGAGGATGATGGACTGTGCCGATCGTCTCGACCCTGCTACAGCACGCAAGCAGGCATCACAGATACAGATTGAAAATTGGTCGGACGCATTTCAGCACAGTATCTTAATGGGCGCGGCTGAACCCACAATTGCTGAACGACGCAAAATGGTCGACAGTATGAACACTTTTAGCCTTAATTTCCCCACGGCAATTCGCCCGTTATTACAACTTTGGCGTGAACAACAGGTACAAACAATTAATCTTGCTGAAGCCAATTCTCGTTTTAAGCGGCTACAGCAAGATACAGACAATAAACTTGACCGTATGAAAGAAGAAAATGCCAGACTGGTATTTGAACTGAATACAACCTCACGTAAATTAGAAAATTTAACTGACATTGAGAGGCAACTCTCCTCTCGCAAACAAATTACCAATGAAACGGAAAAAGAGGTTGAAGCGGTAGATAAAAAGCAACCAAAAGAAGCGGCTAAAACGGAAAAACCAGTCGCTGAGGATGGTAACTCTTCAACTAATAACCCATCGGAGAATGAGCGCAATGACCAACCGTAAATCAGCAAATCTTCTGCTGGTGGATGATGATCCTAGTCTGCTGAAATTACTGGGTATGCGCTTAAGCAGTGAAGGTTTTAAAGTCACCACCGCGGAAAGTGGGCCAGAAGCGCTAAAATTGCTTCAAAAAGAAAAAATAGAGTTGGTGATTAGTGACTTGCGAATGGATGAAATGGATGGAATGGCTCTGTTCGATGAGATCCAGAAGCAACACCCTAATTTACCCGTGATAATCCTCACCGCCCATGGCTCAATTCCCGACGCCGTTGCAGCAACACAGCGCGGCGTATTTAGTTTCCTAACCAAACCTGTTGATAAAGATGCGCTCTACAAGGCCATTGATGAAGCATTGGCATTATCTTCAACACCAATCAGTGATGAAGAGTGGAGTGAAGGCATTGTTACCCGCAGCCCGTTGATGATCCGACTGTTAGAACAAGCCCATATGGTCGCGCAATCGGATGTGAGCGTATTAATTAATGGGCAGAGTGGTACAGGTAAAGAGGTCTTAGCACAGGCAATCCATAAGGCAAGCCCACGGGCACGCAAACCATTCATCGCGATTAACTGCGGCGCATTACCAGAACAATTACTTGAATCTGAGCTATTTGGCCATGCAAAAGGGGCCTTTACAGGGGCTGTGAGTAGCCGAGAAGGGCTATTCTTTGCCGCAAATGGGGGAACGCTATTTCTTGATGAAATCGGCGATATGCCAATGCCGCTGCAAGTTAAATTATTACGCGTATTACAAGAGCGCAAGGTACGTCCTCTTGGCAGTAATCGTGATTTAGATATTGATGTGCGTATTATCTCTGCAACACACCGTAATTTACCGAAGGCGATGGAAAAAAATGAGTTTCGTGAAGACCTCTATTATCGTCTGAATGTGGTGAATTTGCGCATCCCAGCCCTGAATGAGAGAGCGGAGGATATACCTATTTTAGCTAACCATTTACTACGTGAATCGGCATCTAGGCATAAGCCGTTTGTTCGTAGCTTCTCGACAGAAGCTATGAAGTGTTTGATGTCAGCCAGTTGGCCGGGCAACGTACGTCAATTGGTTAACGTCATTGAGCAATGCGTCGCATTGACTACAACACCTGTGATCAGTGAAGCGCTGGTTAGCCAAGCGTTACAAGGTGAAAATACGGCACTTCCAACGTTTGTTGAGGCACGTAACCAATTTGAGCTTAACTATCTACGTAAACTATTACAGATGACAAAAGGGAATGTGACACAAGCCGCTCGCATGGCAGGCAGAAATCGTACTGAATTTTATAAATTATTGGCACGTCATGATTTAGAGGCTAATGATTTTAAAGAATAATTGGCCTTATCATCTAAATTTATCGTGTTTAAGTCACTCAATTTATCGCTGCCGTGGTAATGGCTAGTGAAGAGTGAATTAAGGTATCAATATCAATGCTCGGGAGAAGAAATACCTTATGAGCCGTAAGCTTAATATTTCACTAGCTCAATTAAATTGGTTAGTTGGCGATATTGAAGGCAACTGTAAACGCATGTTGCAAGTTTTTGAAGAACAAAAGAATATCGTTGACATTGTTGTGTTCTCTGAGCTGTCACTCACGGGGTATCCACCGGAAGATCTTTTATTCCGTGCGGATTTTACCCAACGTTGTTTAGTGCAATTAGAACGCTTACAAAATGCGAGCACGGAAACAGCGATTGTTGTTGGTCACCCGTGGACAGAAGCGGGGAAAATGTATAACGCCCTCTCTTTTTTCTACCAAGGAAAACTCCTCACCCGCTATTTCAAACAAGAGCTGCCAAACTATGGTGTTTTTGATGAGCTTCGCTATTTCTCTGCGGGGGATAAAACCGGTGTGGTTGACTTTAAAGGTTACCGTATAGGCTTATTAATTTGTGAAGATATTTGGTTCGATGGGCCAGTGGATGCCGTTAAGCAAGCCGGTGCCGAACTATTGTTGACGATTAATGCCTCCCCATATGATCGTAACAAGGATCATAGTCGGAGTGATTTATTGGTAAGGCATTGCCAGCGTACACAATTACCTATCATCTATTTGAACCAAGTGGGCGGTCAGGATGAGTTAATTTTTGATGGTGGCTCTAAAGTGCTGGCGAGTGACGGTAAAATCACACATCAGCTGGTTGATTTTGATGAGCAAATCGTTAATTGCCAGTTTAATGAGTTATCCGCGGTACCGATGGAAAAGCTAGCACCAGCACTGTCACCAGTTGCACAGGTTTATCAAGGCTTGGTGATGGCAACTCGCGATTATATCAATAAAAATGGTTTTAATGGCGCTATACTCGGTTTATCCGGTGGGATTGATTCGGGATTAACAGTGGCAATAGCGGTGGATGCGATTGGCAAAGAACGCGTTCAGGCCGTGATGATGCCATTCCGCTATACCTCAGAAATGAGTATCCATGATGCCAAAGAGCAGGCTGAATTGCTTGGCGTTGAGTTTGATATTGTCTCAATCGAACCTATGTTTGATGCTTTTATGTCACAACTTCAACCAATGTTTGAAGGTACTGCTGTTGATACTACCGAAGAGAATTTACAGGCGCGTTGCCGTGCTGTTATTTTAATGGCGATGTCCAATAAGCGCCGTCGTTTAGTTTTAACGACCAGTAATAAAAGTGAATCTGCCGTTGGCTATTCAACCTTATATGGTGATATGGCGGGCGGTTTTGATGTTTTAAAAGATGTACCAAAGACATTGGTTTTTGAGTTAGCGAAATATCGTAATACGATCTCTCCTGCGATACCGCAACGTGTGATCGATAGGCCACCATCGGCGGAGCTGGCACCAGGGCAGCTCGATCAAGATAGCTTGCCGCCATACGATATTTTAGATGCGTTACTTGAAGCTTATGTGGAAAAAGATTATTCCGTGGCACAATTGATTGAGCAAGGCTTCGATGAAGCAACGGTTCATCGCGTTGTGCGTCTTGTCGATATTAACGAATATAAACGCCGTCAAGCGCCAGTTGGACCACGTATTACGGTGCGTAATTTCGGAAAAGATCGTCGTTATCCAATCACGTCAGGTTTTGGCCGTAAAAACTGGTCATAACAGGAATTATTTATGAAAAAAATTGATGCAATTATTAAGCCTTTTAAGCTGGATGATGTCCGAGAAGCGTTAGCGGAAGTGGGGATCACTGGGATGACGGTAACAGAAGTCAAAGGTTTTGGTCGTCAAAAAGGTCATACCGAGCTTTATCGTGGCGCCGAATATATGGTGGACTTCCTGCCTAAAGTCAAAATTGAAATTGTTGTGCCCGATGATATTGTCGAAAGCTGCGTAGAAACTATTATGCAGACGGCACAAACTGGCAAAATTGGTGATGGCAAAATTTTTGTCTACGATGTTGCTCGCGTGATCCGTATTCGTACTGGTGAGCAGGACGAAGAGGCGATTTAATTTCCATGCTTTTTTCGCGGCTCTAGTCACATTTCAAGGGAGCCGCGCCATCGACCCCTACTTACTACGCATTATTTAGGGAATGGTCGTGGGGCAAACATCATGGAATAGCTTAGTCATTATTTAATAAAAAGCGGTAACGGCATAAACACAGGAATGGGATTAAAAGAGTGTTTAGTATGCAAAACCGTTACCGCGAAATTTAAATAGGTTATTTAAAATTAATTTAAAGGTAGAACTTTATGAGGGCCAAAGCACTCATAATGAATATTCTCTGCTGAAACGCCCATCTCAATCAGTTGTTTAGCGATGTATTGCATAAAGCCAACTGGACCACAGAAATAGAACTGCATATTTGGAACGTCTAACCACGCTTTAACCTGCGAAAGATCCATTAAGCCACTAAATTGATAATCAAATCCTTGTTTATCTTCTGCACGTGGCTGATTAAACCAAACAGCGGATTGGCTATGTGGATGGTGAGCAAGGTGTTTATTTACCTCATGATGGAACGCATGAACGGCACCATTTTCGGCGGCATGTAGCCAGTTAACTTGTGCTTCATGGCCTTCCTGAGTTAATGAATTGAGCATGCTCAGCATCGGTGTTAAACCGACACCCGCAGAAATGAGAGTGACAGGGGTTTTATTATCGATATCAATAAAGAAATCACCGCATGGTGGCGCTAAATGAACAATATCACCTTCATTTAAGTTTTGGTGAATATAATTGGAGACAACACCATTATCTTCACGTTTAACGGCAATACGATAACTACGACCATTTGGTGCTGTGGTCAGTGAATATTGGCGAATTTCTTGGTTAGTTAGGCTGTCATCATTGATATAAATAGTGATGTATTGGCCTGGACGATAATCTGCGACAGGCTGACCATCGACAGGGACAAACTCAAAGCTTGTGATCACATCACTTTGCGCCTGTTTAGCCGCAACACGGAACTCACGTAAACCTTCCCAGCCCCCTGTTTTATCTGCATTTTGGCGGTAAATTTCTGCTTCACGATTGATAAAAATATCAGCAAGGACACCATAAGCTTTACCCCAAGCATCTAACACTTCTTGCCCTGGGTTGAGTAACTCATCGATAGCAGCCAATAAATTTTCCCCGACAATAGGGTAGTGTTCAGGTTTGATATTCAAGCTTGCATGTTTTTGTGCGATTTTTTCTACAGCAGAAATCAATGCTTCGGGCGTCTCAATATGTGTTGCATACGCGCAAACCGCATTAAATAAGGCTTCACGTTGTGAGCCGTTACTTTGATGCGTCATGTTAAAAATATCTTTCAGCTCAGGATGTTGTTTGAACATTCTGTCGTAGAAGTGAGCAGTTAGTTTGGGACCCGTTGCAGCAATGGCTGGGATAGTGGATTTAACAATAGCGATAGTTTGGCTGTCTAGCATACAGGCTCTCCTGAAATAATTTCATTCGATGATGAATTTTATAACATGTATTTTAAATGCAATTTATAACTTTTAACACACAAAGTAAATAGGTCTATTATAAAAAGAGTTTAAAAATAGAAACTTTATAAAAGAGTCACCCAATAAATAGGATTTAATCTTTTAGCAATGCGAATATGGCTGATTTTATCTTGGTATGCTTGATAGTCTTTTATGACTGAGAAAATTTATGCAAACGTTTGCGTATATTTTTTCTTTAGGGCTATCACCCTGAAGAAAAAGAGTTTACACTGTGTGCTATTGCGATAGTTTTGTTATCAACTTATTGAATGGCTGAGGCAGGAGAAGCGAATGTTAAAGCGTGAAATGAATATTGCAGATTATGATCCACAACTGTGGGAAGCAATGGAACAAGAAGTCGTCCGTCAAGAAGAACACATTGAGTTAATTGCTTCAGAAAACTATACCAGTCCACGAGTGATGCAAGCTCAGGGATCTCAGCTAACGAATAAATATGCAGAAGGCTACCCAGGCAAACGCTATTACGGTGGTTGTGAGTATGTTGACGTTGTCGAGCAATTAGCTATCGATCGTGCAAAAGCGCTGTTTGGTGCAGATTATGCTAACGTACAACCTCATTCAGGTTCACAGGCTAATGCGGCTGTTTATATGGCGTTGCTGCAACCGGGTGATACCGTATTGGGTATGAACCTTGCTCATGGTGGTCACTTGACCCATGGTTCACCAGTCAACTTCTCTGGCAAACTTTATAACATCGTTCCTTACGGTATCGATGAAAGCGGAAAAATCGACTACGAAGATATCAAAGCACAAGCATTGAAACATAAGCCAAAAATGATCATCGGTGGTTTCTCTGCATATTCTGGTATTGTTGATTGGGCTAAAATGCGTGAAATCGCAGATAGCATCAATGCTTATCTATTCGTTGATATGGCTCACGTTGCGGGTCTAATCGCAGCAGGCGTCTATCCTAACCCAGTTCCACACGCACATATCGTTACTACAACGACCCATAAAACATTAGCTGGCCCTCGTGGTGGTCTGATTTTGGCGAAAGGTGGTGACGAAGAACTGTACAAAAAATTGAACTCAGCCGTCTTCCCTGGCTCTCAAGGTGGCCCGTTAATGCATGTTATTGCAGGTAAAGCGGTCGCATTGAAAGAAGCGATGGAACCTGAATTTAAAGTTTATCAACAACAAGTTGCGAAAAATGCGAAAGCAATGGTAGAAATTTTCCAACAACGCGGTTATAAAGTAGTGTCCGGTGGCACAGAGAACCATCTGTTCTTAGTGGATCTGGTTGATAAAGGTATTACAGGTAAAGATGCTGACGCTGCATTGGGTCGTGCAAACATTACGGTGAATAAAAACAGCGTTCCTAACGACCCGAAAAGTCCATTTGTTACCTCTGGTATCCGCATTGGTACGCCAGCGATCACACGTCGTGGCTTTAATGAAGGCGATGCACGTGAACTGGCTGGTTGGATGTGCGATGTTCTGGATAACCTCAATGATGAAGCGACCATTGAACGTATCAAACAAAACGTATTGAATATTTGCGCAAAATACCCAGTTTACGCATAAAATAAAATTAATTTAGTTTCAAAACCCGCTTCTACACTTTGGTAAAAGCGGGTTTTTTGCATTGAAAAACAAGGAGGAGTGATGGTAATTCCATCAACTCGCTGGCTAGCGATTGATTATTTTACCTATTTTTTCGCTTACAGTATTTTTCTACCATTCTGGCCAATTTGGCTACAAGGTGAAGGTATTGATGCTGAAATGAGCGGGGTGTTATTAGGGATTGGGTTAGCTGCGCGTTTCCTTGGTGCAATGTTTATTACACCGATGGTTAAAGATCAATCCAAACTCATTAACGCATTAAGAATATTGGCAGGATTGTCTCTACTCTTTGCTGTTGCCTTTTCCTTTGGTTCCCATTGGGCATGGCTATTTTTTGTCATGACTGGGTTTAACTTATTTTTTGCGCCATTAGTGCCACTCGGTGACTCGCTGGCAGGAACATGGCAAAAGCAGTTTCCCTTTGATTATGGCAAAATTAGGCTTTGGGGCTCCGTCGCTTTTATTATTGGCTCCATAGCGATGGGATATTTCGCCGATATATTAGGTCATCAATCCATTATGGTGGCTTTAATTATTAGCTGCTTAGCTTTATTACTCACGGCAATGTTAACGCCTGCAATTATGCCTAAAGGCATACCTAAAGTTGCAGGAGAAGATAAACTCTCATTTAGACAACTCATTGCGGATAAAAACGTAGTGACGTTCCTAATTTGTGTCACCTTGTTGCAAGGCGCACATGCTGCATATTATGGCTATGCCTCTTTATTTTGGAAGGAAGCAGGCTATTCTGACATCGTTATAGGTCGCCTCTGGGCACTTGGCGTTGTTGCTGAAGTTGTGGTTTTTATGTTGAGTAACAAACTATTTCGTCGTTGGAGTTCACGAAATCTACTTTTGCTATCTGCCATCAGCGGCATCATTCGTTGGGGGCTAATGGGGGCATTTACCTCACTACCAGTCCTTATTGTTGTTCAGATATTGCACAGTGGAACCTTTACCGTATGCCACCTCGCTGCAATGCGTTTTATCAGTGCTCGAAAAGAAAATGAAATTATTCCATTACAAGGTGTTTATTCAGCATTAGCAACAGGGGGCGGTTTAGCTATCATCACTGTTGTGGTGGGGGCTATCTATGAGCGTGTGCCAGACAATCACGGTTTAGTCTTTTATTTAATGGCACTATTGGCGATCCCTGCTTTGTTTATTAGACCGAAAGTTGTAGCACAATCATAAGGTTAACTTGGGTTTGTTCCTAAATATCAGGGTTAGATATATATCTGAAGTGAATGAACAATCCAAAATCACTAACAAGAAGGCATTTTGGTGGTGTAATCGATAGTAAAAAACGTGACACTAAAATGCTTTCTATCAAATTGAGTTATCTTATGGTGGGTTATATGAGAGGGGAGAATTAAAGGCATTGGGGGAAGCCCCAACACCTTTATTAAATCATTAACGTTTCAGTGACTCGGATAATTCTTCACGCATCACAGATAAAATCTCTTTAACAATGCGTGGGCTACCCGCAACAATATTACCTGAAGCTAAGTAATTATGGTTGCCAACAAAATCCGTCATAATACCGCCAGCTTCACGCATGATCAGTTCACCACCTAAGAAATCCCATGGTTTTAAACCAATTTCATAGTAAGCATCGACACGACCCGCAGCGACGTAACACAAGTCAAGAGCCGCTGAGCCTGTACGGCGGAAGTCTGCACAGCTCTCAAACATTTTGCTCATGATGTTCATGAACACAACGGCGTGCTGTTTTTGCTTAAAGGGGAAACCGGTTGCCACGATCGCGCCATCGAGTTCGCGAGCATCGGCACCACGTAGGCGATAACCATTTAATTGTGCGCCTTGACCACGAACAGCGGTAAATAACTCGTTACGCATAGGATCGTAAACAGCGGCGACTTCTGTACGGCCTTTAATACGAACCGCGATAGAAACAGCAAAGTGAGGGAAACGTTTTGTGAAGTTAGTGGTGCCATCCAGTGGATCGATTACCCATTGAATATCATCTTCTTTACCAAGTAACTCACCACTTTCTTCAGTAATGATAGTGTGGTCAGGATAAGATTTACGGATGACCTCGATAATTAAATGTTCTGCTTCACGGTCAACGTTGGTGACGAAATCGTTAGAGCCTTTTTGAGTGATTTGAACATTGTCAGGCGTTTCATAGCTTTTTGCTATGTGGTTGCCAGCCTTACGCGCAGCACGTATGGCGATATTTAGCATCGGATGCATGGGCTTTTTCCACTGGAATGTTAAAGAACGAAAAACTTTGAGTGGGCGGATTATATAGATGTTCGTCACAATAAGCAATTTTGTGTTAGACTCTTGCGATTATTTTTTAGAAAAACGACTAAACCATGTTAGACAATATCCGCATTATCCTTGTTGAGACCTCACACACTGGCAATATGGGCTCTACTGCTAGAGCCATGAAAACCATGGGTTTATCCAACCTTTATCTCGTTAATCCACAAGTACAGCCTGACTCGCATGCGATTGCGCTTTCTGCAGGAGCCAGCGATGTTATTGGCAATGCCACGATAGTCAATTCATTGGATGAAGCTCTAGAAGGGTGTAAATTAGTCATTGGCACGAGCGCGCGCTCTCGGACACTTTCTTGGCCGATGGTTGCACCGCGTGAATGTGGCGAAAAATCAGTGATGCAAGCGAAAACGGCGCCTGTTGCCATAATTTTTGGCCGTGAGCGTATTGGGCTGACCAATGAAGAGCTGCAAAAATGCCAGTACCATCTTTATATACCTACCAATCCTGAATATGGTTCATTAAACCTTGCGATGGCGGTTCAGTTGGTCAGTTACGAAATTCGCATGGCCTATTTAGCCCTAGAGGAAAAAAACGCAGTGAACTCGGAGGAGGATGAGGTAGAATATCCGCCGGTAGAAGATATTGAGCGTTTTTATGTGCATCTTGAAAGTGTGTTGAATGAATCAGGGTTTATTCGTAAGGCGCATCCGGGTCTAATTATGAATAAATTGAGACGTTTATACACCCGTGCACACATTGAAACTCAGGAGCTACATATTTTACGTGGTATCCTGACTTCAATGGAAAAATGGGCAAAAAAATGAGTTATCACTCCGTGAAAAATACTTGAGTAAATTAGTCAGGTAAATAGTTGACTAAATTAGTCGGGAATGTCACAATTGGGCAATATTTTACCACGGAGTATATGTTATGAGACTCACTTCCAAAGGGCGTTATGCAGTAACGGCGATGTTAGATGTCGCATTACACTCTCAGACAGGGCCTGTACCTTTAGCTGATATTTCTGAGCGTCAGGGAATTTCCCTCTCTTATCTTGAGCAACTTTTCGCTCGTCTACGCAAAAACGAGCTTGTTTCGAGTGTTCGTGGCCCAGGTGGTGGTTATTTGCTAGGCCGCGATGCTGATCAAATTTTTGTTGCTCAAGTAATTGCCGCGGTTGATGAATCTGTTGATGCGACACGTTGTCAAGGTAACAAAGAAGGTTGTCAAAATGGTGACCGTTGTCTAACGCATGCGCTGTGGCGTGATTTGAGCGATAGGATCACAAGCTTCCTAAGCAGCATTAGCCTTGATGAATTAGTTAAAAATCAAGAAGTCATAGATGTCGCCGATAGACAAGATAACGAAAAACGTCGGGCAACATTAGGTGGTCTTTCACCTGAAACGATTATTAATGTCCGTGCTTAATTATATAATATTTTAATAAATTGCAGTTGATACACAAAGTGATGGGGTTCGAATGAATGATCATCATAGGTATCGTTAGAAAATGAAGACAATTTTGTCTTTTGGAGTAAGTGAGCAATGAAATTACCGATTTATCTTGATTATTCAGCAACAACACCCGTTGACCCACGTGTTGCTGAAAAAATGATGCAATGTCTAACAATGGACGGCATTTTTGGTAACCCCGCTTCGCGCTCTCACCGTTTTGGGTGGCAAGCAGAAGAGGCCGTTGATATTGCACGTAATCAAATCGCAGAATTGGTGAATGCCGATCCACGCGAAATTGTCTTTACTTCAGGTGCAACAGAATCTGATAACTTAGCTATCAAAGGTGCCGCTAATTTCTATCAAAAGAAAGGCAAGCACATTGTCACTTGTAAAACAGAGCACAAAGCAGTTTTAGACACCTGCCGCCAGCTTGAGCGTGAAGGGTTTGAAGTGACTTACCTTGCACCACAAAGCAATGGTTTGATTGACCTGAAAGATTTAGAAGCTGCTTTACGCGACGATACTATCCTTGTTTCTATTATGCATGTGAATAATGAAATTGGTGTCGTTCAAGATATCGCAGCCATCGGTGAAATGTGCCGTAGCCGCAACATTATTTTCCATGTCGACGCCACTCAAAGTGTTGGTAAACTCCCTATCGACCTGTCCACTCTGAAAGTGGATTTGATGTCATTCTCTGCACATAAACTGTATGGCCCTATGGGTATCGGTGCTTTGTATGTGCGTCGTAAACCACGTGTTCGCCTTGAAGCTCAACAACACGGTGGTGGTCATGAGCGTGGTATGCGTTCTGGTACATTACCTGTCCATCAAATCGTTGGGATGGGTGAGGCTTACCGTATCGCAAAAGAAGAAATGGCTGAGGAGTCAGCACGCTTACGTAAACTGCGCATGCGTCTTTGGAATGGCATTAAAGATATTGAAGAAGTTTACCTCAATGGTGATTTAGAGAACGGTGCTCCACACATTCTGAATGTCAGCTTCAACTATGTTGAAGGTGAATCGCTGATGATGTCTCTTAAAGATTTAGCGGTATCATCTGGCTCTGCATGTACTTCTGCAAGCCTAGAACCTTCTTATGTTCTACGTGCCCTTGGAATGAATGATGAACTTGCTCACAGTTCTATTCGTTTTTCTTTAGGTCGCTTTACAACAGAAGAAGAAATTGACTATGCAATCAAACAGATTCATGGCGCAATTGGCCACTTACGTGAACTGTCTCCTTTATGGGAAATGTTCAAAGACGGCGTAGATCTTAACAGCATCGAATGGTCTCACCATTAATCAGACAGTTTCAGGAGTTTAAAAATGGCATATAGTGAAAAAGTCATCGATCATTATGAAAATCCACGTAATGTGGGTTCATTCGACAATAACGACCCAAGCGTAGGTAGCGGGATGGTTGGCGCGCCAGCTTGTGGTGATGTGATGAAACTGCAAATCAAAGTAAATGATAATGGAATCATTGAAGATGCGCGTTTCAAGACTTACGGCTGTGGCTCAGCAATTGCTTCAAGTTCACTTGTCACTGAGTGGATGAAAGGTAAAAGCTTAGATGAAGCCGAAGCGATTAAAAATACAGCTATCGCTGAAGAGCTAGAATTACCACCAGTGAAAATTCACTGTTCGATTCTTGCTGAAGATGCAATTAAAGCAGCCATTGCGGATTATAAAAGCAAACGCCAAGGCAAATAAGGCTTTAATTCCGGCTAATGGGCACATGGACATAAATAACTAAAATCCGTGTGATGAAAACATCGGTCGGTATAATTGATTAATTTTTAAGGCGGATGCTACCAATTAGTGAGTATCTGCCTTGTTTGTTTCTATAGTGAGGTTCGCAATGTCTATTTCTCTAACAGAAAGTGCTGCGCAACGTATTCAAGCTTTCCTCGCAAGCCGTGGTAAAGGTGAAGGTTTACGCCTTGGTGTCAGAACATCAGGTTGCTCAGGCATGGCCTATATTCTCGAATTTGCAGATATTATCAATGAAGAAGATACCGTTTTTGAAGATAAAGGTGTCAAAGTGATCGTTGATGGTAAAAGCATTGTCTACTTAGACGGTACTGAGCTAGATTTTGTCAAAGAAGGCTTAAATGAAGGTTTTAAATTCAATAACCCCAATGTCAGCAGTGAGTGCGGTTGTGGTGAAAGCTTTCACGTATAATGTCTTTTTATAGGCAATATTTTTAACTAATGCATTTCGTGGCTCCTGACACCTATCGAAAGCGAATATTCGCGCTGATTATTTAACATTGTGAGTGAGTTTTGATAGCTAACTAGACGAAGTGCATGAGTGCGTCAGTTCGAGAAACTAAGTACTTATGGATTATTTTACTCTTTTTGGGTTAACGCCCAACTATGCGATCGATAATGAACAATTAACGCAACGTTTTCAATCGCTACAGCGCCAATACCATCCAGATCGCTTTGCTGCCTGTACGGAACAGGAAAAAATGCAAGCGCTTCAACAAGCGGCAACGATCAATGCGGCTTACCAAGCTCTTCGTCATCCACTAAAACGTGCCGAATATATGTTATTACTACAAGGGATTGATATTAATAACGAACAACATACTATGCACGACACTGCATTCTTAATGGAGCAATTAGAGCTACGAGAAGAGCTCGATAATATTGAGCACCATAATAATACGACTGATTTGCTTACAGCGTTCATGACGAAAGTAAAACAAATGCAAAAAACACGTTCCGCATTGATGGTTGAGCAACTCGATAGTGCACAGTGGGAATTGGCGGCAGATACGGTACGTAAATTGCGTTTTCTCGATAAATTACAGCAACAAGCTGAACAACTCGAAGAACGTTTACTGGATGATTTTTAAGAGAAACGATTATGGCTTTACTTCAAATCAGCGAACCAGGCATGACAGCCGCACCACATCAACGTAAATTGGCGGCGGGGATTGATCTTGGTACGACTCACTCTTTGGTCGCCACGGTACGTAGCGGTGAAGCAACGGCTTTACCTGATCATGATGGGCGTTATTTACTACCATCGGTCGTCAATTATCAATCCGATAATAAACAAGTGGGCTGGGCGGCAAAACAGCTAGCAGAGCGTGACCCTGTTAATACCATTATTTCGGTAAAAAGAATGATGGGGCGTTCATTGGCTGACATCCAACAACGTTATCCCGACCTACCTTATCGTTTCACTGCTAGTGAAAATGGGCTTCCTTTTATTCAAACGGCAGCAGGGCAAGTTGATCCGATCCAAGTTTCTTCAGATATTTTAAAAACGCTAGCAAAGAGAGCGGAAGAAACATTAGGCGGAGAAATGGATGGTGTCGTGATCACCGTACCCGCTTATTTCGATGACGCACAACGCCAAGGAACAAAAGATGCAGCCCGCCTTGCCGGTTTACATGTTCTCCGTTTATTAAATGAACCGACAGCGGCGGCTATTGCCTATGGTCTTGATTCAGGCCAAGAAGGGGTCATCGCTGTTTATGATTTAGGAGGCGGAACATTTGATGTTTCTATTTTGCGCCTAAGTCGTGGCGTGTTTGAAGTCCTTGCTACAGGGGGCGATACCGCACTGGGCGGCGATGATTTTGACCAAGCATTAGCCAAATGGATTGCCGAGCAAGCAGGTATTCAGACACAAGGTGACCACCATTTAAATCGTCAATTACTGAATGCTGCAACCGAAGCGAAAATCGCACTTAGTGAGGCTGAAACCGCACAAATTTCATTGCCACAATGGCAAGGAGAAATTCAGCGTGAGGTGTTTGAACAGTTAATACAAAACCATGTGAAACGCACATTAATGGCCTGCCGTCGTGCATTGAAAGATGCACAAGTAGATGCTGATGACGTGTTAAATGTGGTGATGGTTGGTGGCTCTACCCGCGTGCCTTTAGTCAGAAATAAGGTTGGTGAATTTTTTGGTAAACAACCATTAACTTCGATTGATCCTGACAAAGTAGTAGCCATTGGTGCTGCCATCCAAGCTGATATTTTAGTGGGCAACAAGCCTGATAGTGACATGTTGCTGTTAGATGTTATCCCATTGTCGTTAGGTCTTGAAACGATGGGGGGATTAGTCGAAAAAATTATCCCTCGTAATACCACGATACCTGTAGCACGTGCCCAAGAGTTTACGACGTTTAAAGACGGACAAACAGCGATGTCTGTGCATGTGGTACAAGGTGAGCGTGAAATGGTTTCAGATTGCCGTTCATTAGCACGTTTTTCATTACGCGATATTCCGCCAATGGCTGCTGGTGGTGCTCATATTCGTGTCACTTTCCAAGTGGATGCGGATGGCTTGTTAAGCGTCAGTGCAATGGAAAAATCGACGGGAGTAGCCGCTTCTATTCAGGTGAAGCCCTCATATGGGTTAACTGATACTGAAATTTCAAGCATGATTAAAGATTCAATGACTAATGCGCAAGATGATTTAAATGCACGCCGTTTAGCGGAACAAAAAGTTGAAGCAGCAAGAGTGCTTGAGAGTTTGACTAGTGCATTAGAGCAAGATGCTAATCTATTGACTCCCGACGAAGAGTCAGCGATTGATAATGCCGTCAATATATTAATTGAAGCAGTAGAAGGCACAGACCCTACTGCTATTGAAAATGCCATTAAACAACTGGATAAGCAATCACAGGGGTTTGCGGCGCGTCGAATGGATGCTTCTATTCGCCAAGCGCTATCAGGCCAATCTGTGGATGAGATATAATTATGCCTAAAATAGTTTTTCTACCTCATACAGAATTATGTCCGGAAGGTGCAGTTGTTGATGCACAACAGGGCGAGTCAATTTTAAATGCAGCATTGCGAGTTGGCATTGAACTTGAACATGCATGTGAAAAATCATGTGCTTGTACAACTTGTCACTGTATTGTTCGCGAAGGCTTTGATTCTCTCGAAGAGAGCAGCGAATTAGAAGATGACATGCTCGATAAGGCATGGGGATTAGAACCAGAAAGTCGCTTAAGCTGCCAAGCTTTGGTCGCTGACGAAGATTTGGTTGTTGAGATCCCAAAATATACAATTAATCACGCTCGTGAGCATTAATACTGATATAATCCGCTGTGTGGGGAAGCAAATATGAGCCTTAAATGGTCGAATAGCCGAGAAATCGGTGAAGCACTGTACGATGCGTATCCTGATTTGGATCCAAAAACTGTGCGCTTTACGGATATGCACCGATGGATTTGTGAATTAGAAGAGTTCGACGATGATCCACAAAAATCCAACGAGAAAATCTTAGAAGCCATTTTATTGGTTTGGTTGGATGAGTTCGAATAATTTTCAAATTTGATAGATAAACCGGGCAACTCGTCCGGTTTTTATTTATGAGCACTATCTTGATACCTATTTGGCCGTTAATCGGTTAAGTTACTTCTATCAGCGACTGATTTAGACAAGAGCTGCCTGTAAAAAACAGATACAGATAAAGTGGGAGAAACGATGACAAAACAAATTATGCCAGTAATGATTTCATTTGAAGCCGCGGCACCTTGTTGGGGTGAAGGGGCGTTAGTGAGTTCTGGCGATAAAGGAATAACTATTCATTTAAAGCATCCGGGTAAGTTGTGCGCGGTACAAAGTGCAGGGCGTAAATTGGATAGCCAAGGTATTCGTAATGTTTCTTTAACGGGTGAAGGTTGGGATCTAGAAAAAAGTTGGGCATTTTGGCAAGGTTTTCGTGCACCAAAAGGGGCAAGAACAATAGAGTGGCCAGTTTTGCCAGAAGCGGATCGCCAAGAATTAGAAAACCGTATCCGTACAATTGATTGGGTACGCGATGTGATCAATGCGCCAGCGGATGAGTTAGGGCCAGAGCAACTGGCGCAACGTGCGATTGATTTGTTGTGTCATATTAATGCTGAAGATATCAGTTACCGTATCATTAAAGGTGATGATCTACTTGAGCAAGGGTATGCAGGTATTCATACGGTAGGTCGTGGTTCAAGCCGTGCGCCTGCTTTATTAGCGTTAGATTACAACCCTACAGGCAACCCCCACGCGGCTGTTTTTGCCTGCTTAGTTGGGAAAGGGATCACATTTGATTCAGGTGGCTATAGTATCAAACCTTCATCATCCATGAACTCAATGAAAGCAGATATGGGTGGGGCAGCAACGCTGGTTGGTTCTCTGGCACTCGCTATTAATCGTGGTCTGAAAAAACGCGTTAAATTGTTCCTTTGCTTGGCTGACAATATGGTTAGCAGCAATGCCTTTAAATTAGGTGATATCATCCGTTACCGCAATGGTAAGTCTGTTGAAGTGATGAACACAGATGCAGAAGGTCGTTTAGTTTTGGCTGATGGCTTGATTGATGCAAGTAAAGAGCAGCCATCGCTGATTATTGATGCGGCAACTTTAACGGGGGCTGCAAAAACCGCAGTTGGCAACGACTATCATTCAGTGCTTAGCTTTGATGATAAACTGGTTGCTGAGCTTATGGATGCTTCAAATGAAGAGTTTGAACTGTTTTGGCGCTTACCACTGGCTGAATTCCACCGCCAGCAATTGCCGTCGGGGTTTGCTGACCTAAATAACATTGCTGCACCATCCCATACAGCAGGTGCAAGTACCGCAGCCGCATTCCTATCCCATTTTGTTGAGAATTATCGTCAAAACTGGGTGCATATTGATTGTTCAGCAACGTACCGTAAATCACCAGTGAGCCTGTGGGCTGAAGGTGCAACGGGAATTGGTGTAAGAACGATAGCAAACTTACTGATGAAAAAAGCAGGCTAAAAAGTTTTATCTTAATAAACATTAGCGGGGACGAAGGGGGCGACTTTTCGTGCCCGTTTTTTTATTATAGGGTTAATTATTTTTCTATGAGGCATAAGCATGTCGCAGCAATCCGAATCGAATAAACCTTTTAGCAACGATAACAATATCGAATTTACTGAGTTGGTTATTCCTCAAGGGGCATCGTTAAAATTAAGCGCACTTGAAGAAGAGCCTGAAGCATTAGTAGGGGTCTTAACTGAATGTTTTAAACAGCATAAGGTGGTACGCCGTGCCTTTTTAGTATCTGCCCAAGAAGAAAACCAAGAGGGTGATGAAGCTATTTTAATGGTGGCATTAGAGTTTGTGCCAGGAACTGAGAATATCGATGAGATTATTCATCAAGCGGGAACATTAGCGTGTGAATATTTAGACGATAATGAGTCCATTGATTTTTGTTTAGTTAATGAAGCAGAAAAGGGTATTAGCCATTTTATTACCGAACATATTCAACCTTTCTATCAACGTAAGTTAGGCAGTTGGTTACGTGATTCAATCCCAATTAAAAACACCAAATAAGCTTCTGCAGTGGGTTAGTGGCCCACTGTGGGGTAGTTATCCCTCATTAAACCAATAGCTTAAATAACCTAAGCAGCGAGCGTCATTACATATAGCGTTTCAGAATCATACTATTTTTCAGAGAAACTTTTGTCGTGAGTTAATTGAGCGACTAATGACCTTTTCAGTATTGAGATGATAGGTTTGTCATGTAATGACAAATAGTAGGGTACATCGTCCATATTGATGGTTAAATAGTTTAAAGTCATAAATATTGCTGTGTCGATAACGATATGGCTAGTGTGAGTGTAGTCAGTAACGACTTAATATATGACGAGTTATAGTGGTCATTTAAAATACGATGCTCCCTTCTAAGGCAATCACCAAAATCGCCTGCAAATAAATATCACAATGATTTTTATAGGTCTGCTTAGATAAGGTTCGCTAATGAAGAAAGTACAACGACACTCAGCTCACGATGCGGCATTTAAAGGTTTCATGGCGCAAATAGAAAATGCTAAAGATTTTTTTCATTTTCATTTACCAGAGCATATTCATGCATTATGTGATTTTGAAACATTAACTCTCACTAATTCTTCTTTCATAGACAAACAATTGCGTTCACGATTATCAGATGTGTTGTATTCAGTTCAAACGACAGAAGGAGAAGGGTATATTTACTTACTCGTCGAACATCAATCTTCACCAGACAAATTGATGGCATGGCGATTAATGCATTATGCATTTTTAGCGATGAATCAGCATTTGCAACAAGGGCATAAGAACTTGCCGCTAGTCGTACCTGTTTTGTTTTATCACGGGGAGAGTTCACCTTATCCATATTCACAATTATGGACTGACTGTTTTCCTCTCGCGGATGTGGCTAATAACTTGTACACACGTTCTTTTCCTTTAGTCGATGTCACGGTTATTGATGATAATGAAATTGTTAATTATCGTAAGGTTGCAATTATGGAATTGGCTATGAAACATAAGCATTTGCGGGAGGAAAGTGAGCATGTGATCTCCCTATTGGCTCAAGCGCTCAATAATCACTATAATACTGATAGCGATGTCATCACTATTCTCAACTATCTATTTTTTACGATGGATGCAGAAAATGTTGAGAAAATAGTCCAACAGTTGAGTGAAAAAACTGAAAAGCATCAAGAGGTTATTATGAATATTGCACAACGTTTGCAAGATAAAGGTGTAAAAGCAGGCTGGGAAAAAGGGCATCAACAAGGTCTGGAAGAGGGCATTGAAAAAGGCATTGAAAAAGGTATTGAAAAAGGCAAACATGAGGCAAATCTTGCCACCGCTAGAACACTTTTAAAAAATGGAATTAGTCTTGAGTTAATTATGGAAAGTACAGGGCTAAGCCAAGAAGAACTTATTTCCCTCCAGTGATGTGACAGGTGCCCTGCTTTGTTGATGTGAAGGGCTCTATTTTTTCTTTGTATCTTACAAAATCATCACAACACCGCCTACTGATACATTAATGGATTATCTTATGTGCGTTAATATCTGTTTTATATGTACTGATGCCTAAAATAGTTAGGGTTTTTTCCGCTTTGTCTTATAGGTACTAATCGCACAATCTGTTAAATTGTGTAACCGATTTACGCACTATCTCAGTCTTTGCTTATTTTAACATCCAGCCAAGATTTCTGTAGCTTCCAACTTATAGATGGAAGTAAAAGCATCATATATTAACTATAAAAGGAAGAATCGGTCATGAATCAACATATTCGTTGGGCTTCATTGGCGGGTCTAAAAACAAAAAAACGTTATATTGTAGCAGCATTAGCCTCAGTTATTGCACTAACAGGTTGTGATAATTCAGACAACACAAATAGTAAAGAAAACAGCGTCGTAGCCGAAAAAAGTGCAACGACAGAAAAAGTGATTCAAACGGCACCGTTAGCGGCGGCAAAGGGAGCTACGCCGAAATTATCAGCAGCTGAAATGATGAAGCGCTATGCGGGTAAAGAGTTAACTATTCTTGATGCCTCTGAGTTGCAACTAGATGGGGCAAGCGCAATGGTTGTCACCTTCTCTGTGCCGCTATATGAGGAGCAAGATTTTAGTCAATATTTAAATTTAGTTGATGTGAAATCAGGAAAATTGGATGGTGCTTGGGAACTATCCGATAATAAAATGGAGTTACGTTTTCGTCACTTACCGCCATCAAGAGAGTTAAATCTCACAGTAAATACAGGGATTAAGGCGATAAATGGGCGTACGATAGAGCAACCATTTGAGAAAAAACTGCAAACAGCACAGATTATCCCAACTGTTGGTTTTGCAAGCAAAGGCTCCTTATTACCGAGCAAAGTAGCACAAGGATTGCCCGTTATTGCGCTGAATGTAGATAAAGTCGATGTGAATTTTTTCCGTATTGACGAAAAGCAATTACCACAATTTCTGTCAATGTGGCAATACCGTAGTAACTATGAATATTGGTATTCAGAAGAGTTTCTCAATAAAACCGAACTTGCTTATACAGGGCGCTTTGACCTCAATCCTGATAAAAACACTCGCCAAACCGTTTTACTACCTTTAAAAGACATTAAAGAGCTACAGCAAGACGGCGTCTACCTAGCTATCATGCAAAAAGCGGGTAGCTACAGTTATCAGTTCCCTGCAACAGTATTCACCCTGAGTGACATAGGGGTCTCACTGCATAGCTATCAAGATCAGGTTGATGTTTTTACGCAATCACTCGCAAAAGGTTCAGCCCTTAAAGGCGTTGAGCTGCGTATCCTTGATGAAAAAGGTCAATTGGTTAACCAAGCGACTACTGATAGCGAGGGGCATGCCAAATTAGATAAATTAGCGGGTGGAAAATTATTGCTAGCGACCCTTGATGGGCAAACGAGCATGATTGACCTTACTCAACCTGCTTTAGACCTCTCTGAATTTGATATTTCAGGCCCTACTGGATACGCAAAACAATTTTTTGTGTTTGGGCCACGTGACTTATATCGCCCAGGTGAACTGTTATTGGTTAATGGGTTATTACGCGACGGTGATGGAAATCCACTTAAAGCGCAACCTGTTAAAGTGGATGTTTTAAAAACGGATGGACAGGTTGTTAGAAGTTTTGTGTGGCAACCTGAGAAAGACCATGATGGTTTGTATCAATACCAGTATGAAATTCCTCAATCAGCGGAAACGGGGGGCTGGTCATTACGCTTTGATTTAGGTGACGGGTCACCACTACGTTACTATAAATTCAATGTTGAAGACTTTATGCCTGAACGCATGGCATTAGATGTCACTACAAAAGATAAACCTATTTTGAATAATCAGCCTGTTGAGTTTGATATTCAAGGCCGCTATTTATATGGTGCACCCGCCGCGGGTAATGAACTTCAAGGGCAAATATTTATTCGTCCTGATCGTGAAGCCGTAGCTAAATTACCTGGATTTGAATTTGGTTTTGCGAGCGAAGAAGGGTTGCAACGTAAGCTTGATGAATTCGATTTAACGCTAGATGATACGGGTGAAACCGCCATTAGTGTGCCACAAAGTAATTGGGAATCTTTACGCTCCCCAATAAAAGTTATTGCGCAAGTTAGTCTATTGGAGGCTGGCGGGCGTCCGGTGACCCGTCGTGCTGAGCAAGCCGTATGGCCAGCAAGGGAGATGGTGGGTATTCGCCCATTATTCAATAAAAAGGAAATTTATGATTATCGAACTGACCGCTATGCCCAACGCTATAATGTTGATGAAAATTCTTTAGCGGAGTTTGAGCTTGTCTTTGCTGATGCTGCCGGAAATAAATTAGAGGCCAACAA
Source organism: Providencia sp. PROV122 (assembly GCF_028482365.1). Taxonomy (NCBI): domain Bacteria; kingdom Pseudomonadati; phylum Pseudomonadota; class Gammaproteobacteria; order Enterobacterales; family Morganellaceae; genus Providencia; species Providencia sp. PROV122. The sequence continues at coordinate 84,295 of NZ_JAMPQI010000006.1, forward strand.
TTTAACTGCACGCCTAATTTATGAGCGTCGTGATTATTATTGGAATTGGTCTGAAAGTGGTGGTTGGACATCAAACTATGATCAAAAAGATTTAGTGATGGCCAATGAAAACATCAAGATTAGTCAAGGTCAGACAACAAAAGTCTCATTTCCTGTTGATTGGGGTGCCTTCCGTCTTGAGGTTATCAATGAAAATAACCAATTAGTCACCAGTCTACCGTTTTGGGCCGGTTATTCATGGCAAGACAATACGGGCGGTAATGGGGCTGTGCGCCCTGATCAAGTTAAGCTGAGTTTAAATAAACCGGCTTATTTACCGGGTGAAAAAGCAAAAGTTCGTGTGGAATCACCAAAAGCGGGTAAAGGTTATATTTTACTTGAATCAAGTAATGGTCCACTGTGGTGGCAAGAAATTGATGTTCCTGAAAAAGGAATGGAAATTGAGGTACCAGTGAATAAAGAGTGGGCTCGCCATGACCTATACATTACTGCGGTCGTTGTTCGTCCAGGAGATGACTCGAAAGAGGCAACGGTTAAGCGAGCGATTGGGGTACTTCATCTTCCGTTAGCGGATGAAAATCGCAAGATTGGATTAGCGCTCTCAGCACCAACCCAAATGCGTCCAAACCAAGACCTTATCGTTAAAGTGAAAGCGACGGCACAAGATGGCAAGCCATTACCTGAAAAAGTCAATGTATTGCTATCTGCTGTGGATACTGGCGTGTTGAACATTACTGATTTTAAAACGCCCGATCCGTATGACGCCTTCTTTGGTCGTAAACGTTACAGTGTCGATCAGTACGATGTGTACGGTCACCTCATTGAAGGCCAAGGTAAGTTAGCAAATTTACGTTTTGGTGGTGATGGTGAAGATACTTCATTAGATCGTGGTGGAATGAAGCCACTTACAGAAGTGCAAATCATTGCGGAACAGGCGGCACCTGTCACATTAGATAAAAATGGTGAAGGTGAAATTAGCTTACCGATCCCTGATTTTAATGGTGAGTTGCGCGTAATGGCTCAAGCATGGAATGAGAAGGATTTTGGTCATGCTGATAGTAAAGTCGTGGTAGCGGCGCCGCTTATCACTCAAATGTCGATGCCACGTTTTATGGCTGGTGGTGATAAATCTTACTTCTCATTAGATCTCACTAACACGACGGACAATACACAAAATGTGACAGTGACTTTTAAAGCCTCTGGAATGGTGAAATTAGAAGGAACCGCCACGAAAGAGCTAGCCTTAGTGAAAGGTAAACGTACAACGGTAACGTTGCCAGTTCGCGCGGATTATGGTTATGGTCAGGGTGAGGTTTCAATGACAATCAATGGTATTGATTTGCCAGATGAATCATTGAAAGCGTATAGCAATAGTTGGAAAGTTGGGGTTCGCCCTGCACAGCCTGCGGAAACGGTCTCTTATGCTGTTGCTATTGAGCCGGGTGAGCAATGGTCATTACCAACCGAGAATTTACAAGGTCTCTCCCCTAATACGCTCGAAGGTCAAGTTTTACTAACTAGCCGTCCACCATTGCAGATTGCCCGCTATATTCGTGAGCTATTTGCTTATCCATATGGCTGTCTTGAGCAGACAATCAGTGGCTTGTATCCATCGTTATACTCTTCACAAGCAGAGCTGAATAAGTTAGGTATAAAATCGCAGACAGATGATGACCGTCGCAAAGCCATTGAATTGGGGATCCCTCATTTATTAAGCATGCAACGTCCTGATGGTGGTTTCTCGTTATGGGATCGTAACGGTAGAGAAGAGTACTGGCTAACGGCATATGCTGCGGATTTCCTTAACCGAGCAAATCAGCGTGGTTATACGGTGCCGAAAGAGGCATTAACCAATGCTAATAGTCGTTTATTGAGCTATTTACAAGATGGTAATCAAATTAATTACCCCTATGTAGATGATCAATCAGCCGCACGTTTTGCAGCCCAAGCCTATGCGGGCTTAGTACTTGCAACACAGCAAAAGGCGCCTCTCGGAGCATTACGACAACTCTACTCAAGAAGTCAGGAAGCCAATAGTGGGTTGCCACTAGTACAGTTGGGTATCGCTTTAAATTTGATGGGCGATAAAACACGGGGTGATAATGTAATTGCTGATGGGTTGAAAAAGCAGCGAGCTCGTTACAGCTACAGTGGGGATTATGGCTCAATCATTCGTGATGATGCGATGATCGTTGCGTTACTGAATGAATACCAATTGATGACAAAAGCACGTGATCAAAAACTGCAAATGCTTTCAAACAACTTGGTATCTCAACAGTACTTCTCAACTCAAGAGAGCAATGCGCTGTACTTGGCGGGACGTTATTATGTGAATAATACAGAAACCCCATGGAAAGCGGTCATTAATGGTCAACAACCACCGATGACCTCAGATAAGCCTATCAATGAGTTTTTAACTAAAGAGCAGCTAAAAACAGGTTATAGTATCGAAAATACAGGAACGAACACGTTGTATGGCCAATTGAACGTAGTGGGTTATCCATTGTATACGCCAACACCAAGTTCGAATGTGTTGAATGTGAAACGAACCTATTTAGATCTGCAAGGTCGTCCAATTTCACTCGATCGTTTAAGAACAGGTGAAATGGTCGTGGTGAAATTAGAAGTTAATGCTTCACAAAGAGTACCTGATGCTTTAGTGGTTGATTTATTGCCTGCTGGCTTAGAGCTTGAAAACCAGAACTTAGCAAATAGTAGTGCTAATCTGAGTGAAACTGCGCCAAACTTGCAGGAAGTGATTGATGATATGCAACAATCACAAGTCAACCATATGGAATATCGGGATGATCGCTTTGTGGCAGCCGTTGAGGTTGAGCAATATAGACCGACAACATTAGTCTATTTGGCGCGTGCCGTGACACCGGGGGTATATTCTATCCCGGCTCCACAAGTGGAATCGATGTATGTTCCTGAATGGCGTGCGGTAGGTAAAGCTAACGGCCAATTAGAAGTCGTTCGTTAATCTTTAATCAGCCCTTATACTGGATGCGTGATGATTTCGGTATAAGGGCTATTTGTTTGCGGTATATCCATCTATGAAAAAAAGATTACGACGCGCTGGGTTGGTTTTGCTCTGCTTGGTGATTTTTTTGCCTCTTTTATTTTTGCTGGCAGATAAGATTTGGCCATTGCCGATAAAACAAGTTGAGATGGCGCGCACGGTCGTTGCCCAGGATGGTACACCACTTTGGCGTTTTGCGGATAAAGAAGGAATATGGCGTTACCCCGTAAAACTGGATCAAGTTTCCCCTGAGTTTATCGAAGCATTATTGACCTACGAAGATCGTCATTTTTATCAACATCCCGGTGTTAACCCATTTTCATTACTGAGAGCATTGTGGCAAGACGTCAGTTCAGGGCGCATTGTCTCTGGTGGAAGTACGATCTCAATGCAAGTTGCTCGGTTAGTCGATCCCCATGACCGCACCATAACAGGGAAATTGAAACAGTTATGGCGTACTGCACAACTTGAATATCACTATTCAAAAGATGAAATACTGGAAATGTATCTTAACCGAGCTCCCTATGGAGGTACGATTGAAGGTATCGGTGCGGCCAGTTGGGTCTATTTAAACAAAGCACCTGATAAATTAACCTCGGGTGAAGCGGCATTGTTTGCGGTGTTGCCACAAGCACCTAGTCGACTAAGGCCAGACCGTTACCCCGAAAGAGCGCAAGCTGCACGCGATAAAGTGCTCGATAGACTCGCGGAATATCAGGTGTGGCCAGCAGATAAAATTGAAGATATTAAACAAGAACAGATTTGGTTAGCGCCACGCAAAAATCCGAATTCTGCGCCTTTGTTGGCGCGCCGAGTTGTCAAAGATGCACAAGAAACGGTCATTGAAACCACCATTGATGCAGGGTTGCAGCGCCAATTGGAAGAGATGGCAATTAACTGGAAAAACCAGCTTCCTAAGCAGACATCGCTAGGAATATTGGTAGTTGATCATACTGATATGAGTGTGAAAGCTTATATTGGGTCAATCGATTTTCAAGATAATAGCCGTTTTGGTCATGTCGATATGATCACGGCTTGGCGCTCACCGGGGTCAACATTGAAACCCTTTTTATATGCTTTAGCGATGGATGATGGCTTGATCCACGCTGAATCTTTACTGCAAGATGTGCCTCGACGCTTCGATGATTATCGACCGGGGAACTTTGATAGCGGTTTTAATGGGCCTGTGAGTGTGAGTGACGCATTAGTCCGTTCACTGAATTTACCCGTAGTACAAGTGCTTGACGTTTACGGAAGTAAGCGTTTTACGGCGAAATTACGTAATGTGGGAACAGAATTACGTTTTCCTTTAGCTAGCGAACCTAATTTGTCGTTAATTTTAGGTGGCACTGCCGCTCGTATGGATGAGCTAGTTGCGGCTTATAGTGCTTTTGCTCGCCAAGGGAAAGTGTCGCCATTGCGCTATCGTCCAACAGACACAATACGTGATCGCCAATTAATGTCAGCGGGTGCGGCATGGATTATTCGGCGTATTATGGGTGGTGAAGCGCGCCCTGTTCCTGATAGTAGTTTGACCGCGCAAGTTAATTTAGCGTGGAAAACAGGTACTAGCTATGGTTATCGAGATGCTTGGGCTATCGGGGTAAATCCACGCTACACAATAGGAGTGTGGGTGGGGCGGCCCGATGGTACTCCTGTTGCCGGGCAATTAGGTTATGCGACCGCGATCCCCATTATGAATCAAGTGAATAATTTATTGTTAGGGCGTTTGTATCAATCGAATCAATTGATGCCAAAAGACACCAAGCCATCAACGGTCAGTCAAGCGATGATCTGTTGGCCTAGCGGCACTGTATTACCAGAAGGGGATAGTAATTGTCGGCAACGCCGTTTAAGTTGGATTTTAGATAATACGATCCCGCCAACATTAATGGCGAAAGATCAAGAATCATTATTGGGGTTACGTCAGAAAAAATGGGTAAATGAACAAGGGTTGCAGGTTGCTCCTGATTGCCCTAATGCAGTGGAAAAAGAGGTTTATTTGTGGCCGATTACCTTAGAGTCTTGGTTACCACAGAGTGAAAAACGGATAAATCGTTTACCGCCAATCGACTCGTCCTGTCCTCCATTGCGTACGGAAACACCACCTTTGTTTATTTCGGGCATCCGTGATGGTGAAATTCTGCAACGGCTACCAGGAAAAACGAGTTTGGATGTGCGTCTAATGACACAAGGTGGGCAAGGGCAGCAATGGTGGTTTTTAAATGGTGAACAGATCCAAGAGACTGAGCACAATGGCAGCGTTTTACTGACCTTCGATAAGGCAGGAAACTATCAAATTTCGGTATTAGATCTTGGTGGGCAAGTCACGTCAGTTAATTTTAAAGTCAAGTAACAAATAAAAAGTGTGACTGAGTCAAAAAAATAGTGTTTTTTGCTATAAAAAGTTTAACAAAATGTTGATGTGACTGTAGGAAATTGTAATCGTAGCCCCTATAATCAACGCCTTAATTTCTGCTGCTCGTCATCAGAAGATAAACAATATAAAAAACTACAACTGACATCTACTTTGTGTTTTGATTAACATGAAAGTTAAGAATACAAAAGTAAAAGTCACGATATCGCTAAGAGGTTATTTATGACGGTTCAACGTACATTTTCTATTATTAAACCAAACGCAGTGAAGAAAAATGCTATTGGTGCAATCTATAATCGTTTTGAAAGCGCTGGTTTTTCAATCGTTGCCGCCAAAATGTTGCATTTGACTCGTGAGCAAGCAGAAGGTTTCTACGCAGAGCACAAAGGCCGCCCTTTCTTTGAAGGTCTGGTTGAATTCATGACTTCTGGTCCAATTATGCTGCAAGTACTAGAAGGCGAGAACGCAGTTCAACGTCACCGTGACCTAATGGGTGCAACTAATCCAGATAATGCACTGGCAGGTACTCTACGTGCTGACTATGCAGACAGCTTCACTGAGAATGCGGTTCACGGTTCAGATTCTGTTGAATCAGCAAACCGCGAAATCGCGTATTTCTTCACTGAAGACGAAATCTGCCCACGCTAATTGGTAAACTAGTGTAATGCATTAGCATTATTCTTATAAAGTTTGTACAATGCGACGCCCTGTTAATATAATTGTTAACAGGGCGATTTTATTATGAACGTTGTGCTACCAAAGTAGCACTCGCCGAAAGTGTAACAACGAGGCAACTTAACATGTCCGATATGACAACCAGTGCACAATGTGCAACTTCCTCCGCTATTTCTGTCACACCAGAAAACAACACACAAAAAATTAACCTGCTGGATTTGAATCGCAAGCAGATGCGTGAATTTTTTGCGCAAATGGGTGAAAAACCATTCCGTGCCGATCAAGTCATGAAATGGATTTATCACTACTGTTATGACGATTTCGATCAAATGACAGATATTAATAAAGCGTTAAGAGCAAAACTAAAGGAAGTCGCTGAAATTCGTGCTCCTGAAGTTGCTGAAGAACAACGCTCAGCAGATGGCACCATTAAATGGGCGATAACGGTAGGTGACCAGCAAGTCGAAACGGTTTATATTCCAGAAGATGATCGTGCAACCTTGTGCGTCTCCTCACAGGTAGGTTGCGCGTTGGAATGTAAATTTTGTTCTACCGCTCAACAAGGATTTAACCGTAACTTACGGGTTTCTGAAATTATCGGGCAGGTTTGGCGCGCAGCAAAAATTATTGGTTCATTAAAATCCAGTGGTCGTCGTCCTATTACCAACGTGGTTATGATGGGAATGGGGGAGCCATTACTGAACTTGAATAATGTGGTTCCCGCGATGGAAATCATGATGGATGACTTTGGTTTTGGTTTATCTAAACGCCGAGTCACACTGTCAACTTCCGGTGTTGTTCCTGCGCTGGATAAATTAGGGGATATGATTGATGTCGCTTTGGCGATTTCATTACATGCACCGACTGATGATATCCGTGATGATATTGTACCTATCAATAAAAAATACAATATAGAAACATTCCTGAGCAGTGTAAGACGTTATTTATCCAAATCCAATGCGAATGGTGGTCGTGTCACGGTAGAGTATGTCATGCTTGACCACATTAATGACAGTATTGAACAGGCTCACCAATTAGCGGAATGTTTAAAAGATACGCCAAGTAAAATTAATTTGATACCTTGGAACCCGTTCCCTGGGGCGCCGTATGGTCGTAGTTCGAATAGTCGTATTGATCGTTTTTCAAAAGTATTAATGGAATATGGCTTTACAACGATTGTGCGTAAAACACGTGGTGATGATATTGATGCCGCCTGTGGTCAGTTGGCGGGAGAAGTGATTGACCGAACAAAACGGACCTTGAAAAAACGTATGGCTGGGGAACCTATTAAGGTGAAAGCAGTCTGAAGTTATAGATAAAGTCTAAATATTTGGTCTAATTATCATTTGGGTCATTTATGGATAGGCAAAATGGCCCTCATCACCTACAATGTTTTGTAGGTGATGATATTAATATAATTATCACATTAGGATTATTACGAGTAAAGCTAAGGAAAAATAGCTTTATATTTCATTCACTCGGAAACAGTGTTGCCAGCAAATGACTATCGATAACAATACCGAACAAACCCCAATCACTGTAGGAAAATTATTGTCTCAAGCGCGTGAACGTATGGGATTAACACAAGAGTCAGTCGCGGAGCGTCTGTGTCTTAAAGTTAGTACGGTAAGGGAAATCGATGAGGATGTGAAACCTGCTGGCGTTGAACCTACGTTTTTACGCGGTTATATGCGCTTATATGCGCGTATGGTTAATGTGCCTGAAAGTGAATTGAATGCGTTACTTAAAAATGATGAGCCGATTGCGGCATCAACAGTCTCATCAATGCAGAGTTACTCTTTAGGTAAAAAGCGTAAGAAGCGTGAAGGTTGGTTAATGAAACTAACCTGGCTAATTGTCATTGTTTTAATTGCTATGGTTGGTATTTGGTGGTGGCAAGATCATCAAAAACAACAAAATGAATTTGTTACGATGGCAAATCAAAATGATTTGCTTATATCTCAGCAAAATGAAAGTGGAAATCCAGTTGAGCTTTCCAATGGGTCAACAGAGACGCCAACAAATACATCTGAGACAGGTGAAGGTACCCTTGTCGACTTAAACGCCGCTCAAGCGACAGAGAATCAGCCAATTGAATCTTTGCCAGTAAAAACCGTTCCGTTACCGAATTCACCTAATACAACAGTGAGCGTTGATCGCACTCAATCAACGGAAGAGCCTGTAGCTACCCCTGTCGTTCAAGATGCGCTCACCATGAGCTTTAAAGGTTCATGTTGGCTGGAAGTTCGCGATGCGAATAATAAAGTCTTGTATAGTGGTATTAAGAACAGCGGCGACACCTTGGATTTACAAGGTAAATTGCCTTACCGCTTGAATATTGGTGCGCCCGCAAACGTTGATATCAAATTCAATGGTAATGTGGTTGACTTAAGCCGTTTTATTAAAGCGAATCGTTCTGCTAAATTAAAAATACCTGAAGCATAAAGTCACAAATTAAGAAGACGCAAACTGTATCCTAAAACTAGAATTGTGATAGTTTGCAGTTTGCGTTTTTGTGTATAGTGGTCATCGAAGCAATGATTATCAACTACACAACAGTGTTTAAGAGCACATGGATGTCCAGAGAGTAAAATTAAAATGCATAATGAATCACCGATAAAAAGACGTAAATCCACCCGAATTTATGTAGGTAACGTGCCTATTGGCGATGGTGCTCCCATTGCTGTCCAATCTATGACGAATACGCGCACGACGGATGTTGAAGCCACTGTGCGGCAAATCCAATCACTTGAGCGTGTAGGTGTTGATATCGTCCGCGTGTCTGTTCCTACGATGGATGCAGCAGAAGCCTTTAAATTAATTAAGCAGCGCGTGAATGTGCCATTGGTTGCGGATATTCACTTTGACTACCGTATCGCGATGAAAGTGGCTGAATATGGTGTTGACTGCCTACGAATTAACCCAGGTAATATCGGCAGTGAAGAGCGTATTCGCCAAGTCGTTGATAGTGCTCGTCATCACAACATTCCTATCCGTATAGGGGTCAATGGCGGGTCACTGGAAAAAGATATCCAAGAAAAATACGGTGAGCCAACACCTGAAGCATTGGTTGAATCAGCAATGCGACATGTTGATATCTTGGACAGGCTGAATTTCGATCAGTTCAAGGTCAGTGTTAAAGCGTCGGATGTCTTTCTTGCCGTCGGCTCTTATCGTTTATTGGCGCAAAAAATTGATCAACCACTTCACCTCGGTATTACAGAAGCGGGTGGGGCTCGTTCTGGTTCAGTGAAATCAGCAATTGGTCTTGGTATGTTGTTGGCTGAAGGTATCGGCGATACGTTACGTATCTCACTCGCGGCGGATCCTGTTGAGGAAGTGAAAGTCGGTTTTGATATTCTAAAATCGTTACGGATCCGTTCACGTGGCATCAACTTTATTGCTTGCCCAACCTGTTCACGCCAAGAATTTGATGTGATTGGTACGGTAAATGCTTTGGAGCAGCGCCTCGAAGATATTATCACGCCGATGGATGTCTCTATTATTGGTTGTGTAGTGAATGGCCCGGGTGAAGCCGAGGTTTCTACTTTAGGTGTGGCTGGCGCGAAAACCAAAAGTGGTTTCTATGAAGATGGCGTTCGCCAAAAAGAGCGTTTTGATAATGACAATATTATTGATCAGCTTGAGGCGAAAATTCGCGCAAAAGCAGCAATGCTTGATGAAAATAACCGTATAAAGATAAACCAAGTCGAAAAATAATTGTCAAACAACTGGCTCATTGAGGGCCAGTTTTTGTTTTTATGACTTTTTGACGGGGGTTCAGCGCATAGCTTGATGTAAAAATTAAACGGACAAACCCAAAAAGAGCAGAATATTCCCGATTGAAGCGGAATATTGTGGTTTGTCGATTGAACCCAATGACATTTCGCTTTTATAATCGAGTCTATTCGATTCCGAAAAAATAGAGACATAACGTGGCAAAAAATATCCAGGCCGTTCGTGGCATGAATGACTATCTGCCGGCAGACACTCGAGTCTGGCAGAAAATTGAAGCAGTACTTAAAAATATTTTGCAGGGTTACAGCTTTAGTGAAATCCGTACCCCGATTGTAGAGCACACCCCGCTATTTAGCAGAGCGATTGGTGAAGTGACCGATGTTGTCGAAAAAGAGATGTATACCTTTATCGACCGTCACGACACAGATAAAGCAGAGGTAAGTCTCACTTTACGCCCTGAAAATACTGCCGGTTGCGTCCGTGCAGGTATTGAGCATGGTTTGCTGTACAATCAGGAACAGCGTTTATGGTATCTAGGGCCCATGTTTCGTCATGAACGCCCACAAAAAGGCCGTTATCGTCAATTTCACCAACTTGGCGCCGAAGTTTTCGGTCTGGCGGGGCCAGACATTGATGCTGAACTGATAATGATGACAGCACGCTGGTGGCGCGCATTAGGTATCAGCGAACATGTGACGTTAGAGTTAAACTCAATCGGCTCTTTAGACGCTCGTGCAAATTATCGTGAAGCATTAGTGGCCTTCCTTGAGCAGCATAAAGAAAAACTCGATGAAGATTGCAAACGCCGTATGTACACGAATCCATTGCGTGTACTTGATTCAAAAAATCAAGATGTACAGGCGTTATTAAATGATGCTCCTGAGCTATTTGATTATTTAGATGATGAATCTCGTGAGCATTTTGATGGTTTATGCAAATTGTTAGATGCAGCGGGTATTCAGTATCGTGTTAATCAACGTTTAGTGCGTGGTCTGGATTATTACAACCGCACCGTTTTTGAATGGGTGACAACAGCGCTAGGCTCGCAAGGTACAGTATGTGCTGGTGGACGTTATGATGGTTTAGTCGGTCAATTGGGCGGCAAACCAACCCCAGCAGTCGGTTTTGCTATGGGCATGGAACGTATGGTTCTATTAGTTGAAAGCCTAAATCCTGGCTTTATTGCTGATGAATCTGTCACGGATGTTTATTTAGCCTCATTTGGTGAAAATAGCCAAAAATCGGCGCTGTTATTAGCAGAGCAAGTACGTGATGCTCTACCAAGCTTACGTGTGATGACCAACCATGGCGGCGGTAACTTTAAAAAGCAATTAGCGCGTGCAGATAAACAGGGCGCTAAAGTTGCGTTGATTTTAGGCGAAGAGGAAATCGCTAATCACCAAGTCGGGGTAAAAGATCTACGAACAGGTGAGCAAGAAACAGTATCGCAGCAGCAATTGGCACAGCGTTTAGCTGAACTGTTAGGTTAAGGAGAGGCACGTGGAAGTTTATACAAACGAAAATGAACAAGTTGATGCGATTAAACGCTTTTTTGCTAATAATGGCGTGGCATTGGTGGTCGGGCTTGTTTTAGGGGTTGGGGCTGTTTGGGGATGGAATTACTGGCAGTCACATAAAACAAATATGCTGCAAGAAAGCGCTCAACAGTTTGCAAAAGCGAGCGAAGAACTGCATTCAGGCTCTACTCAAGGTATTGAAGCTGCGCAAAAATTCGCTGCGGATACAACAGATGTATACAGCGCGATGATCGGACTAGAATTGGCTCAAGTGGCTGTCGATAAAGGCGATTTAGCGTTGGCTGAAAAATCATTGTCTGCTGCTTTAACTAAAGCAAAAACCGATGATATGCTTGATTTAATTAATTTCCGCTTAGCAAGAGTGCAGCTTGCACAAGGGAATGCTGATGCAGCATTAGCTTCTGTTGGTAACATCAAAGGAAAGGCATGGCAGGCTGCTGCACAAGATGTTCGTGGAGATGCATTACTTCATAAAGGCGACAATGCAGGCGCAAAAGCTGCATATACTCAAGGGCTAGATAGTGAAGGCTCACAGACGCTTAAAGAACTTCTTACCCTTAAACTGAACAACGTATCTGTACTCTAAATTATTAGGGTCGTATCTAATCGATAGGCCAATCCCCCCTTAGAGCGATAGACATACGCGATAGGGGGAAATCAATGGATATCAACAGGATACGGCTTGAAATTGGATGAGTATAATTTATAAGAAGAAAGGAAACGATTATTATGCAGTTGCGGAAAACACTTTTGATTGGCTTAGTCGCTTCAGCTTTACTTGCCGGTTGTTCCAGCGAAACTGATTCTATCGTTATGGCACCACTTCCTCAGGTTGAAAACCAATTTACTCCAACGATCGTTTGGGATAAATCAGTCGGTAATGGTGTAGAGCAGTTTTATTCTGACCTATCGCCAGTATGGGATGGTAGTGCTGTTTATGCTGCCGATCGTAAAGGAATAGTGAAAGCATTAGAACTGGAGAGCGGTAAAGAAATTTGGTCAGTAGACCTTTCTAAGCGCACAGGTTTTCTTTCTGCTAACTTATCCGCACTGCTTTCGGGTGGGTTAACGGTTTCGGGTAACCATATTTATATTGGTACTGAACGCGGAACAGTCATTGCATTGAATAAAGAAGATGGCTCGGTGGTATGGGATGTCGAAGTAGCGGGTGAAGCCCTCTCTCGCCCAGTAGCCAATGATGGCTTAGTTATTGTTCATACTAGTAATGGCATGTTGCAAGCACTTGATGAGAATAGTGGTGAAATCAAGTGGACAGTGAATATGGATACACCATCATTGTCTTTACGTGGTGAATCAGCGCCAAGTATTGCCTATGGTGCCGCTATTGTTGGTGGTGATAATGGCCGCGTTAGTGCTGTACTTTTATCCCAAGGTCAACTTATTTGGCAACAACGTATCTCTCAAGTGACTAGCTCTACAGAAATTGGTCGCTTAGATGATGTTGATATGACGCCAATTATTGATGATGGTACTATCTATGCAATTGCGTATAACGGTACACTCGCAGCACTTGATATGCGTTCAGGACAAATAAAATGGAAACGCGATCTCGGCTCTGTCAATAACATGGTGCTTTCAGGTGAAAACCTTTATCTGGTCGACCAAAATGATCGTGTATTGTCTGTGCGTAAGAGCGATGGCGTAACACTGTGGACACAAGAAGATCTGCTTAATCGTGGGTTAAGTGCACCAGAAATGTACAATGGCTACCTTGTGGTTGGTGATAAAGAAGGCTACCTCCATTGGTTAGACATGAGCACTGGTGGTTTTGTAGCACAAAACAAAATTAACAGTTCAGGTCTGCATAGCCGCCCAGTTGTTGCCAGTGATAAGCTAATGGTTCAGGCAAGAAACGGAACAGTTTATCTGTTAACTCGTTAATTTTCTGACAAGCTGTCAATTTCTCGCTAAAATCAACGGTTCCTAGTGGTAGGAACCGTTTCGTTTTTTGTTTTCTGGTTTGGTTTTGTTTAAGAACCGGGATTCTTTTAGTTAATTAGAGTAGTGAGGCATCAAATAATGATACCCGTCGTAGCGCTGGTTGGGCGTCCAAACGTAGGAAAATCCACGTTATTTAATCGATTAACCCGTACCCGTGATGCACTGGTAGCGGATTTTCCTGGTCTGACTCGTGATCGCAAATATGGTCGTGCCGAAGTGGAAGGGCATGAGTTCATTATTATTGATACGGGTGGTATCGATGGTACTGAGGAAGGCGTCGAAACCCACATGGCAGCACAATCCTTACAAGCGATTGAAGAAGCTGATGTGGTTCTATTTATGGTCGATGCACGTGCAGGGTTAATGCCTGCTGATGAAGGTATCGCAAAACACCTGCGTAGCCGTAAGAAAAAAACATATCTGGTCGCCAATAAGACGGATGGTATTGATGCTGACAGTGTAATTGGAGACTTTTATTCACTTGGCTTAGGTGAAATCCACCCTATTGCAGCGTCACATGGTCGCGGTGTGACCCAGCTAATCGAAAAATCGCTAAAACCTTTCATTGAAATAGAAGAAGAAGTCGAGCTAACCGAGGAAGAAGAAAACGCGGCGTATTGGGCAGCGCAAGAGGCTGAAGCTGAGTTTGATGAAGAAGACGAGGAGTTTGATCCAACAACGTTACCAATTAAATTAGCGATCGTCGGGCGCCCAAATGTGGGTAAATCAACATTGACTAACCGTATCCTTGGAGAAGAGCGTGTTGTGGTGTTTGATATGCCAGGCACAACTCGTGACAGTATCTATATTCCAATGGAGCGTGACGGGCGTGAATACGTTTTAATTGATACAGCGGGTGTCCGTAAACGCGGTAAGATCACCGAGACGGTCGAAAAATTTTCGGTAATCAAAACGCTGCAAGCGATTGAAGATGCGAATGTGGTGTTGTTGGTCATTGATGCGCGGGAAGGTATTTCCGATCAAGACCTGTCACTACTTGGTTTTATTCTTAATGCTGGTCGTTCATTAGTGATTGCGGTTAATAAATGGGATGGAATGAAGCCTGAAGATCGTGAACATGTGAAAGACATGTTAGAGCTACGTCTCGGCTTTGTGGATTTTGCCCGTATTCACTTTATTTCAGCGCTGCATGGTAGTGGTGTAGGTAACCTGTTTGAATCCGTTGAAGAGGCCTATGAGTCTGCGACACGCCGTGTTGGTACTGCATTGTTAACACGTATTATGAAGATGGCGGAAGAGGAGCATCAACCTCCACTTATCCGTGGTCGTCGTGTGAAAATGAAATATGCGCATGCGGGGGGTCATAATCCGCCAATTGTTGTTATTCATGGTAATCAAGTTTCTGATTTGCCTGATAGCTATAAACGTTACCTGATGAATTATTTTCGCCGTTCATTGCAAGTGATGGGTACACCAATTCGTATTCAATTCAAAGAAGGTGAAAACCCTTATGCGAATAAGAAAAATCAGCTAACAGCAACTCAATTGCGTAAACGTAAGCGTTTAATGCAACATTTGAAAAAACGCTAAGCGAAGAAGTCGCACGTCAACGTGAAGCTTCTGAAAAAGCCGTAACAAATTATTCTGTTACGGCTTTTTAATAACTATCCGTTATTATTTAAAGTGAGCTAGGTTCAACCGTTTGGCTCCCTATCTATGCAGATTACAGAGGGTAACCATGCAAATTAAATCTTCGACACGTCTTAATAAGTACATTAGCGAGAGTGGAATTTGTTCAAGGCGTGATGCGGATCGTTATATTGAGCAAGGAAATGTCTTTATTAATGGCAAACGTGCGGCTATCGGCGATCAAGTTTTTAGTGGTGACGTTGTCAAAGTAAATGGACAACTTATTGAACCTAGGAATGAAGAAGACTTAGTGTTAATTGCGCTGAATAAGCCAGTTGGTATTGTGAGTACGACGGAAAGTGGGGAAAGAGATAATATCGTTGATTATGTTAATCACAGTAAACGTGTTTTCCCTATTGGTCGCTTAGATAAAGATTCTCAAGGGCTAATTTTTCTCACAAACCATGGCGATTTAGTGAATAAGATCTTGCGTGCGGGTAATGAGCATGAAAAAGAGTATTTAGTCACGGTTAACAAGCCTATTACTGATGATTTTATTCGTGGTATGGGAGCTGGCGTACCTATCCTAGGCACGGTAACTAAAAAGTGTAAAGTAAAGAAAGAAGCTCCTTTTGTATTTCGGATCACGTTAGTTCAAGGGTTAAATCGTCAGATTCGTCGCATGTGCGAATATTTTGGTTTTGAGGTCACTAAGTTAGAACGCGTGCGTATTATGAACGTGAATCTTTCTGGGATCCCATTAGGTGAATGGCGTGACTTAACAGATGATGAGCTAATTAAGCTATTTGAGATGATTGAAAAATCAGAATCAGAGGCTAAGCCGAAAAAGTCTGTTAAACCGAAAACATCAACGGCAGGGAAAACGGGTAGCAAGCCAAATGCAGGTAGCAAGCTTAAAGGAATGGCTGATACTGCGTCTCGTAAACGTTTCACTCAACCAGGCCGTAAAAAGAAAAGACGCTAACCTTATGTTTTAAAATGTCAGCCGTATTTTATGGCTGACAAGCTCTGTCTGTTAGTGACAGGGCATTTTATTTGCAAACTTAAACGTAGATACCGACATTTTCCCAGCTTTTGCGAGTAAGATTAACGACATGATGGTCAAATTTTTCTGTCGCTGTTCTAATGGTTGCTTTGGCGAAATCGTCAAATGTTGCTCGCGTGCTAAGTGTCTTATCAAACATAGTACGGATCCAAATCTGTCCCGCTACCTCCCATGAGTAACCACCTAACGTTGTCGCCAGCAGGTAAAATGCTTTATTAGGTATACCTGAATTAATATGCACACCACCATTGTCTTGGAAAATAGACAGATTTTTGTAATCTCTCATATGACCGACTTGTGGGTCTCTGTTTGTTTCCGAAAGGCGATAGGCGGTTCCCGGTGCGGCCATAGAACGTAAAGCAGGAGCTTTGGCTTTATTGATAAAAAGGTTTTCACCGAGCAGCCAATTGGACTCAGCTGCTGTTTCATTTGCTACATACTGTTTAACCATAATACCGACAACGTCGGCAACGGATTCATTCAAGGCGCCTGACTGGAAAATATAATCAAAATCAGTCGTAAAGGTAATAAACCCATGGGTTAATTCGTGTGCAATAATATCAATATCATTATAAAACGGGCCAAAATAGATACTATCACCATCACCGAAATAGATAGCTTGTGAATTCCAGAATGCGTTTGGATAATTTTTGTCGAAATGAACTACCGCATTGATTTGCGAATCACAACCAAAGATCTTATCAATGTTGAGCTTCTCTTTATAAAACTGCCTAACATAGCCAATAGAATCATAAACAATCTGTACGGGTGTGTATGGTTGTGCAGGATCACCTTCTTTCATAACAATAAGATAGTCTTCATGGGGCATATGAAGTTCATCAGGACTCGGATAGGTAGGCTCCAGTGAAAGGTCAGAACGAGAGCAGATAGGTAGGTTAGAATGGGTATGGTTAGGTAAAAATGCTTTTTCCTGTGCATCGCGGATGATGCGTTCGTAGTTTGTACCTGGGCGGGCTGAACAAGTAAATAACTGTTTTAGGTGTTCTTTATCTTCCGTCGAATAGCCTCTGCTCATTAATTCATTGATATGAAGTAGTGTGGATTTAAGCTTTTGGCATTGAGATTCTTTATATAAGTGATCAACAAGGTATGGGGGAAGATAGGAACGACCAAGAATATGATTCATAAATAGACTCCATTTTGTGGGTGGAAATGGAATCATAAGCTACAAAGAGATGAGTGCAACTGATTGATAATTAATTATATTTGATAATTTTTGCTATTTTTTGTTACTAAAGCCGCCAAGTGCTTTGGCGACTTTATAAAAAATGATTTTTACACTTATTTCGCCAGCCAATCTTTTTTAGAGACTAAAAAGTCACTATACAGTTTGGCTTCGGGGGTATTGGGCTCAGGGTGATAGTCATATTCCCAACGGACTAAAGGAGGCATTGACATTAAAATGGATTCTGTACGTCCTCCACTTTGTAAACCAAATAGTGTACCGCGATCCCACACGAGGTTGAATTCAACATAACGACCACGTCGATACAGTTGAAATTGACGCTCTCTTTCTCCCCACTGATGGTGGCGACGTTTTTCTACGATAGGTACATAGGCATCTAAAAAACCATGACCAACAGCTTGTGTGAAGTCGAAACAAGTCTCGAAATCAGGTTGGTTTAGGTCATCATAAAATAGCCCACCAACGCCTCGTGGCTCATTGCGATGTTTCAAAAAGAAATAGTCATCACACCACGCTTTATATTTGCGGTAAGTTTCTGAACCAAAAGGTGCGCAGAGGTCGTGTGCAATGGTGTGCCAGTGGATCACATCGTCTTCAAAACCATAGTAAGGGGTTAAATCGAAACCACCACCAAACCACCAAACGGGATCTTGACCCTCTTTTTCTGCAATAAAAAAACGGACATTTGCATGAGTGGTTGGAATATAGGGATTCAGAGGGTGGATCACCAAAGAGACTCCCATAGCTTGATAGCTACGACCTGCTAATTCAGGGCGGTGAGCGGTTGCTGAACTCGGGAGTTTTGTTCCTTGAATATGGGAAAAGTTAACGCCTGCCTGTTCAAAAATAGCACCTTGAGTTAACACACGGCTGCGGCCTCCGCCACCTTCTGCGCGTTCCCATGTTTGTTCTAGGAAGGTTTCCTTACCATCCAGTTCAGTAATTTTTTGGCAAATGGTTTCTTGTAGTTCAAGCAAAAATGTTTTTACTTGAAAAATATCAGGGTAATTCATTGTTTTCCAATAGAACGGTTGGTAAAAAAAAGTGAGTAAAGTATACCCTTTTGAGTTAAAAAAGGCATATTGAATATTGATTGTGCGCAAAAAGCGGTGATAATGGCAGAAAACTCAGTTAAAACGGGTCATGAACATGGAAATACGCATCTTTCGCCAAAGCGATTTTGAAGAAGTCATCACATTGTGGGAACGCTGTGATTTAAATGAGTTTGGAGATGATCCTGAACTTGATATTGAACGAAAACTCCAGTGTGGTGCAGATCTTTTTCTTGTTGCGGAAGTGACAGGTGAGGTTGTTGGCACTGTGATGGGAGGATATGACGGAATAAGAGGAACGGCATGCTATCTTGCGGTTCATCCAGAGTTTCGTGGCCGAGGTATTGCCAATGCTCTGATTAGTCGCTTAGAGAAAAAATTGCGAGCAAGAGGGTGCGGCAGAATTGAGTTCCTTGTGAATGAGGAGTCTGACGCTGCTATCTGTATGTTCGAAAAAATGTTATATGAAGAAGAGCAGCCAGCAAGGCTTATCTATACAAAAACACTGGATCGTGATTTGGATTTTTAATGCTGTTGTGTGTTTATTTCGTTATAAACTGGAATGTTTTCAGAAAAAGGTTGTCACAGTAAGCAGTCAGTCAGCCAATAAATAGAGGATGTTATGCCCAAAAGTGTAATTGTGAAGCTTTCTCAGATAGTCGCGCTAAGTGGTGTGTTTTTGCTATCGGGTTGTGCAGGCTCAGGGGGGTTTTGGTCTTCACTTTCACCAATGAACTGGTTTAGTAGCCCTATTACTGCAAAGGCAGCGGGTGTGGGGGAGATCACAGGGTTCACACCAATGCAAGCTGACATCATCAAGGAGCGATTAGATAACCGTTACACGATACGAAGTGGGATGCAAACTGAGCAAGGTGAAATTGTGACCGTGTTTCAAGGTATCGATGATGAGACGGTTAAAATTGAAGTGATTGGCCCTGAAAAAGGTTATGTTTCACGTATTATTGTGGATGACCCTGACATTAAAACTGAATGGGGAACGAAAATTGGTTCATCATTTAGCGGTATTTATGAAAAAGCTTTTGGCGCATGTAAAATGGCTGAGCCAATTAATAATCAACCGACTGTTGAGTGTGTAGCCCCGCAAACATCCCATATCATTTATCGATTTAATGGTAAATGGCAAGGGCCAGAAGGTTTAATGCCACCGGATGATGAATTAAAGAGCTGGACGGTATCACAAATTATTTGGAAAAAATAATGGTGATTTAGCGTGATGATAGAGAGCTATTGGTCGATAGCTTTGGATTATGTTCTAAACATTTAATTGATATAACAACGTGTTTTATTAAGGTAAAATACGTTGTTATTCCCTCCTAATATACGATCCCCTCTTAACCCACTTATCTTATTAAGAATAAATTGTGCATTTTTCTAAATGTTAGCCAATATTTGCGTTAAAACAGGTGAAAATCGTCATCGATGAGATACTATATCGCTAGACATAAATAATAAATTATTTAAAAGAGGTTGATTAGCATGTCTCATTCTCAGAGCGGTATTTTGAAAGATCATAGCCGTTTCGGTATTTTCATTGAAGCAATGGTGCAAGGGTCTCTGGCTGATATAAAAACAGGTTGTCAGCGTTTTGTTGAAACACTGACTCAATTACAAGAGCAGTATCCAACAGATAGATTAGGGGCTGTAGTGGCCTTCGGCTCTGATATCTGGAAACAGCTATCAACACCGGAAAGCGCGCCTGAGTTAAAACCATTTCATCCATTAGGTAAAGGGTTAGCGCCAGCAACACAGCGTGATATTTTTATTCATATCCAATCTCAACGCCATGATATTAATTTTTCATTGGCACAGGCGGCACTAAAAGCATTCGGCTCAGCAATTAAAGTCGAAGAAGAGATCCACGGCTTCCGTTGGGTTGAGGAGCGCGACTTAAGTGGCTTTATTGATGGAACCGAAAACCCACAAGGTGAAGAAATTGCTGAAGTTGCATTAATTGCTGATGGCATTGATATGGGAGGCAGTTATATTCTTGTTCAGCGTTATGAGCACAGCCTCAATAAATGGGACCGTTTCTCTGAACAAGAACAAGAGAAAATGATTGGTCGCACCAAAAAAGACAGTGTGGAGCTGGATGAAAGCGAACGTAATGTGACTTCACATGTTTCTCGCGTGGTAGTTGAAGAAGATGGGGAAGAGTTGTCGATTATGCGTCATAGCTTGCCATATGGTACGGCAAGCGGCAAACATGGTTTATTCTTCGTTGCGTATTGCGCGCGCCTCCATAATATTGAACAGCAGCTTTTGAGTATGTTTGGTGAAAAAGATGGTAAATATGATGACCTGTTACGCATGACCAAAGCAGTATCAGGAAGCTACTATTTTGCCCCTTCAATTGACACTTTATTGTCGTTATAAATTATTCTTATTGCCGCCATCTGGCGGCAATTTACTTTTGCGTCAATATCCTACTTTTCCCTTCTATTGCTTAGCGCCTTCATGAAGGCCTTTCACGCAGTCAACTTTATGATAACTAATATAATTTATTTGCTTATTGCCATAATTTCTTGAATATACCAATTTGATATATTAAAAGGCAATTGATAGCTACACAGTTATAAACAAAGCAGATAAAGTAACCTCATTAGCGTAGTTTTGGTTTAGTCATAAGTAGGTGCCTAATGCAAAAAGCGATTTTAAAGAAAACAGCCTTAGCGAGTCTCGCAACATTTTCATTGATGGGGAGCGCACCGTTGGTAGCGGCTGAACTGCTCAATAGCTCTTATGATATCGCCCGAGAGCTATTTGTTGCACTAAACCCTGAATTTGAAAAGCAGTGGAATGAACAGCACCCTGATGACAAATTAACGATCAAGCAATCACATGCTGGCTCATCGAAACAAGCCTTAGCTATTTTGCAAGGTTTAAAGGCTGATGTGGTGACTTATAACCAAGTGACAGATGTACAAATCTTGCATGATAAAGGCAAGTTGATCCCTGAAAATTGGCAAGCAAGATTACCGAATAATAGCTCACCTTATTACTCTACGATGGCGTTTTTAGTGCGTAAAGGTAATCCAAAGGGCATTAAAACGTGGGATGATTTAGCGCGTGAAGACGTGAAGCTGATTTTTCCAAATCCAAAAACATCGGGTAATGGTCGTTACACTTATTTAGCGGCATGGGGAGCCTATGCGCAAGAAAATAAAGGTGATGAAAAGAAAACCCGCGAGCAGATGAAGCAGTTTTTGAAAAATGTAGAAGTGTTCGATACAGGGGGGCGTGGTGCCACAACTTCCTTTATTGAAAGAGGCCTTGGGGATGTATTGATTAGCTTTGAATCAGAAGTGAACAATATTCGTCAGCAGTATGGTGAAACGGACTATGAAGTTATCGTTCCTCCTGTCGATATTCTGGCGGAGTTCCCAGTTGCTTGGGTTGACAAAAACGTTCAGAAAAATGGTACGGAAGAGGTGGCGAAAGCCTATCTTAATTACCTATATAGTCCAAAAGCTCAAGAAATTATCACTAAATTTAACTATCGGGTGAACGATCAGGCAGTCATGGCGGCAAATAAAGATAAGTTCCCTGAAACCCGCTTATTTACGGTCGAATCACAGTTTAAGAGTTGGCCTGCGGTGATGGAGACCCATTTTGCGACGAACGGAGAGTTTGACAAATTGATGGCAGAAGGGCGCCGTTAATGCGTAAGTCAGGGAAACGCTTTTTGCCAGGATTTGGCCTCACACTAGGTAGCAGCCTATTTTATACCTGTTTGATCCTGCTGTTACCTTTGAGTGCGTTAGTCGTTCAGTTATCTGAAATGACGTGGCAACAATATTGGGATGTGATCAGCTATCCGCAAGTCGTTGCCGCTTATAAAGTCACCTTACTGGCTGCACTGGTTGCGAGTTTATTTAATGCGGTTTTTGGCATGCTGCTCGCTTGGATTTTGACTCGGTATCGTTTTCCTGGCCGCACTTTTTTAGACGGTCTTGTTGACTTGCCTTTCGCCTTACCTACCGCGGTGGCAGGTTTAACATTAGCTACGTTATTTGCAGCGTCTGGCTGGTACGGGCAGTTTCTGCATCACTTTGATATTAAAGTAGTAAATACTTGGCTCGGCATTGCTGTCGCAATGGCTTTTACCAGTATTCCGTTCGTTGTACGAACGGTACAGCCTGTGTTAGAAGAGCTTGGGCCTGAATATGAAGAGGCGGCACAAACATTGGGTGCAAGCCGTTGGCAAACATTTCGACGGGTGGTATTGCCTGAAGTTTCTCCCGCATTAATTGCAGGAACAGTATTGTCTTTTACCCGAAGTTTGGGGGAGTTTGGTGCCATTATCTTTATTGCAGGAAATATTGCTTGGCAAACTGAAGTCGTATCTTTGATGATTTTTAGTCAGTTACAACAGTTTGATTACCCAGCAGCGAGTGCGATTGCTTCTGTTATTTTAGCGGTTTCATTATTACTGCTATTTAGCGTCAATGTCGTACAAAGCCGCTTTGGCAAAAGGTTGGGAGGAAAGTAATGGCTCAGGTTACACCTGTTACGGGGGCTTCTCGTCAACCGATTAATTGGGCTAAATGGTCTTTGATTATCACTGGCATATTGTTTTCAGTCATGTTGTTGGTGGTGCCAATTATTTGGATATTTTTGACCGCTTTTTCCAAAGGTATTGATGCGGTTTTAATGAATTTGAATGACGCGGACATGTTGCATGCTATTGGACTGACGGTCCTTATTGCACTGATAACGGTGCCTGTCAACTTGATCTTTGGCACCATGCTCGCGTGGTTAGTTACTCGATTTCAGTTCCCTGGTAGGCAACTGTTATTAACCCTAGTCGATATTCCTTTTGCGGTATCGCCAGTGGTCGCGGGGTTACTTTATCTACTGTTTTATGGCTCCAACAGTTGGTTTGGGGGCTGGCTAGAAAGTTATGATATCCAATTAATGTTCTCGTGGCCCGGTATGGCATTAGTGACCATTTTTGTGACCTGTCCTTTTGTGGTTAGGGAATTAGTTCCACTGATGTTAAGCCAAGGTAGTCACGAAGATGAAGCGGCAGTCTTACTGGGCGCTTCAGGTTGGAAAATGTTTTGGAGAGTTACCTTACCAAATATCCGTTGGGCACTATTGTATGGTGTTGTTCTGACTAATGCTCGAGCAATAGGTGAATTTGGTGCCGTGTCCGTTGTTTCTGGTGCCATACGCGGGGAAACCTATACGCTACCGTTACAAGTAGAATTATTGCATCAAGACTATAACACCGTAGGCGCATTTACTGCTGCTGCGATCCTAGCTGTAATGGCGATTATCACTTTAATTATTAAAAGTGCATTGCAATGGCATTTGAGCCGGCAGCAATCCGAATCAGGAGTTCATTTACCATGAGTATTCAAATTGAAAAAATTGGGAAATTGTTTGGTAGGACGCAAGTGTTGAAAGATATTTCATTAGATATTGCATCTGGTGAAATGGTGGCACTGCTCGGTCCATCCGGTTCAGGTAAGACAACACTGTTACGGATTATTGCAGGGTTAGAACAGCATAGCCATGGCTTACTACGCTTCCATGGTCAAGATGTTAGCCGTATTCATGCTAAAGATAGGCATGTTGGCTTTGTATTTCAACATTATGCCCTGTTTCGTCATATGACGGTGTTTGACAATGTCGCGTTTGGTCTCACCGTTATGCCAAGAAAACAACGCCCATCATCGCAAGCTATCAAGCAGAAAGTCATGCAATTACTTGATATGGTTCAGTTGGCGCATTTGGCCTCTCGTTATCCTTCTCAGCTTTCAGGAGGGCAAAAACAGCGTGTTGCGCTGGCCCGTGCCTTGGCTGTAGAGCCACAAATTTTATTGCTAGATGAGCCTTTCGGTGCGTTGGATGCTCAGGTACGTATTGAATTGCGCCGCTGGTTACGTCAATTACATGATGAATTGAAGTTTACCAGTGTATTTGTCACCCATGATCAGGAAGAGGCCATGGAGGTTGCCGATAGAATAGTGGTGATGAGTCAGGGGCATATTGAGCAAGTTGGCACTCCTGATGATATCTGGCAACGTCCTGAAACGCGTTTTGTGTTGGAGTTTATGGGGGAAGTGAATCAACTCCATGGGCAAATTAAAGGTTCTCAGTTACATATTGATGGTTATGAATTCCCTCTACATCATGCAAGTGCCCAACAAGGCGAGGTGGATGTGTTTTTACGTCCATGGGATATAACACTGAAGAAAGACGTTGATGAACAGCACCGATTACCGGTTCGTGTGATTGAATCAGGGCCGAGAGGGCATTTCTGGCAGTTAACGGTACAGCCTATAGGTTGGGGGCATGAACCTCTCTCTGTAGTTTGGCAATCGTCTCATGTAACGCCTGTGCGTGGTGAGCACTATTTCCTTGGTAGTCAACAGGCTAAAATTTACCAAGGTGAAAATGAGCTCTTATTTCCCCAGTTAGCTAAAAGTGCCTAACCATTCCTAATATTGCGTTGATGTTGTTATTTCATCAACGCAATATCCCTCGATATTAAAACGTAATTTATGCCTGCCTGACCATTTTTGATCTGACCAATGGCATTTTTTTGAGACTATTTTCAGTCAAATTCCCTGTAAACATATCATATTATCGATATTAGTAATAACATCGACCAGAATTATTAATTACTGATATATAAGTGAATTTTTTTCATGCTGCTAATTTGTAGGTGTTAGGATACTATCTATATCATTCGAAATGGTGATTATAGATAAATAGAATAAGGAATAGACAGTGGCAACTCTGGAACAATTTATAGGTAATACGCCGCTAGTTAAACTTCAGCGTTTGACACAGGGGATGGACGCTGAAATTTGGGTCAAACTAGAAGGTAATAATCCGGCTGGCTCCGTCAAAGATAGAGCCGCGTATTCAATGATCACAGAAGCGGAAAAACGTGGTGAAATAAAACCTGGTGATACATTGATTGAAGCGACGAGTGGCAATACCGGGATTGCTTTGGCAATGATCGCCGCAGTCAAAGGTTATAAACTCAAACTATTGATGCCCGAAAATATGAGTAAAGAGCGCCAAGCCTCAATGAAGGCTTATGGTGCTGAACTCATTTTAGTCAGTACTTCAGTTGGCATGGAGGGCGCTCGCGATTTAGCTCAAGAAATGGAAGCGAAGGGGGAAGGGAAGGTCCTTGACCAATTTAATAACCCCGATAATCCATTAGCCCATTTTAAGACCACAGGCCCTGAGATATGGCAGCAAACCGATGGGCGCATGACTCACTTTGTTTCAAGTATGGGAACGACAGGAACTATCACGGGTGTCAGTCGTTATTTAAAATCACAATCATCACATATTCAGATTGTGGGCTTACAACCAGCGGAAAAAAGCCAAATTCCGGGGATCCGCCGTTGGTCGCCAGGCTATCTTCCGGGGATCTTCAATCAGGAATTCGTTGATACCGTTTTAGATATTAATCAGGAAGAGGCTGAGGAGACGATGAGAGCCCTCGCTAAACAAGAAGGTATCTTTTGTGGTGTTAGTTCAGGAGGTGCGGTTGCAGGCGCTTTGAGAGTGGCTAAAATGAATCCTGGAGCGGTGATCGTTGCCATTATTTGTGACCGAGGCGATCGCTATCTTTCTACGGGCGTGTTTGACGATTAATTAGCATCGCCATCTAGACACTGACAAAAGCATCAATGTGCTCGAATATAGGTGAGTCGTTGATTGCAACAGATATGATGGCGATGGATTTTATCCTGCCATAAAAAAACCACCAGAGGTCATACAACGCTATCTGGTGGTTTTATTTGAAAAGCTTAAAAGGGATTGCCGTTATTTTTTAACGCGCATAATAACTGTTTCACCCACGGTAACGCTACCGCTAAGCTTAGTCAGCTCTTTAATTTCATCCATATTAGAAATCACAACCGGCGTTAGAACTGATTTTGCTTTTTCTTCCAGCAATGCAAGGTCAAACTCGATAACCAAATCACCTTTTTTAACGGATTGCCCTTCTTCAGCGATACGTTTAAAGCCTTCACCTTTCAGTTCGACTGTATCAATACCGAAGTGAACAAATAGTTCAATACCATCATCAGATTCAATAGAAAACGCATGATTGGTTTCAAATATCTTACCAATAGTCCCATCTACAGGAGCGACAATTTTGTTCCCTGCTGGTTTGATGGCGATACCATCACCAACAATTTTTTCAGCGAAAACAACATCGGGAACATCTTCAATATTGACAATTTCACCCGATAGAGGTGCGATAATTTCAATACTGCCACTGCTATTTTTATCATCCGAAACCAGTGATTTCAGTTTGTCAAACAGACCCATGGACCTTCTCCTAATCGTTTTTATATGGGACCGAACTAATGTGCTGCTCCTAGCATAACGTTTTTTCTTGGATAAAGGTATCAACAAGTTTCATCAATTCGTCTGCGGTTGGTTGGGCAAGGGCTTGCTCAGCCAGTGCTTTAGTATCTGCAAAGTTTGCATTACGAATTAATTTTTTAATACGAGGAATTGAAATTGCACTCATACTAAATTCATCTAACCCCATACCAAGCAGCAACAAGGTTGCACGTTCATCACCTGCTAATTCACCACACATTCCTGTCCATTTGCCTTCTGCATGTGATGCATCAATGACTTGCTTAATCAAGTTCAATACAGCAGGCGACATTGGATTGTAGAGGTGAGAAATCAGCTCATTACCACGGTCAACAGCTAGAGTATATTGAGTGAGATCGTTCGTCCCAATACTGAAAAAGTCAACTTCTTTTGCTAAATGATGAGCAATAACCGCTGCGGCAGGGGTTTCCACCATGACACCAACTTCGATTGATTCATCAAAGGCTTTGCCTTCTTCACGTAATTGACCTTTTAGCATCTCAAGTTCTGCTTTTAGTTCGCGAACTTCCTCAACGGAAATAATCATCGGGAACATAATACGCAGTTTACCAAAACTTGAGGCTCTTAAAATAGCTCTTAACTGAGAATGTAGAATTTCTTTGCGATCAAGGCAAATACGAATTGCCCGCCAGCCTAAGAATGGGTTCTCTTCTTTTGGCAAATTCATGTATGGCAGGTCTTTATCACCGCCGATATCCATGGTACGCACAATAACAGCTTGGCTTCCCATTGCTTCGGCAACAGCTTTGTATGCTTGGAACTGTTCTTCTTCAGTTGGCAGTGAGTCTCTATCCATAAACAGGAACTCAGTGCGATATAAACCAACCCCTTCAGCACCGTTACGCTCAGCACCCGCGACATCGCGTACAGTACCGATGTTTGCACACACTTCGACTTGATGACCATCCAGTGTGATTGCAGGTAAATCTTTTAATTTTGCCAGTTCATTTTTTTCTTGCTGATATTCTTCATTGAATTTTTTCAGCTTATCAATTTCTTGATCTGACGGGTTCAGATAGATGTGGTTGTTGACACCATCTAGAATGAGGTAGTCACCATTTTTGATTTTCGCGGTGGCATCTGAGGTGCCGACAATGGCAGGCAACTCCAGTGAACGAGCCATGATTGAGGTATGTGATGTACGACCACCTAAATCGGTGATGAAACCTAATACTTTATCAAGGTTTAATTGTGCCGTCTCTGACGGTGTTAGGTCAGCTGCAACCAAAATAACCTCTTTGTCGATGGCACTCAAATCGACGATAGGCATACCGAGGATATTTTTTAATAGGCGTTTACCAATATCGCGTACGTCGGCAGCACGCTCTTTCAAATATTCATCATCAAGTGCTTCGAGCGCTTGGGCTTGATCCTCAATAACGGAGTAAACCGCGGCATCAGCTGTTTTTTTATCACTTTTGATTAGAGAGACAATTTCTTGTTCAAGCTCTTCATCTTCCAGCAGCATAATATGGCCTTCAAAGATCTCAGCTTTTTCTGCACCAAGATTTTTTTCGGCTCGCTCTTTAATGAAGCTGAGCTGTTCGGCTGATTTGTTACGTCCTTCAATAAAGTGTTGGATCTCGGTTTCTATCTGGTCGTCAGTAATTTTTTTTGTGCTGACAGTGATAGGATCTTCTTTGAGGATTAAAGCCTGACCAAAAGCAAAACCTGGGGATACTAAAATTCCTGAAATCATAATATTACCTTACTACTGCGGGTAGGTGTTCTGATGTTGAAAAGACAACAGTAAGCTTATCTGTGTGTAAACTGATATCCCTGAATGATGCCATTCAGGGATGAAGATTAATGCGGTGACACAGGCTCTCTTGCTTGTGCGGTTATTCCAACTCACCCATCAGTTTAACTAAATGCTCAACTGCTTGTTTTTCATCTTCGCCTTCGGCAGAAATTGTCACAACAGTACCTTGAGTTAAGCCTAGAGTTTGTAACTTAAATAGGCTTTTTGCGCTTGCTGATTTGCCACCAGAAGTCAAAGTAATATCAGAAGAGAATGCTTTGGCTTCTTTCACAAATTGAGCGGCAGGGCGAGTATGTAAGCCGTTAGGTGCTGTAATAGTGACTTCTTGCTGGAACATATTATTTCCTCAATAACTTTAGTTTTTTATAATGACCTAAGCTAGTGTAGTTGAATAAACTTAGGTTTGCGTATTGTTAGATTATTAACTGTTAAAAAGGTTTCCTACTTTGTTGCGTATCAACACTTTTTCAGTTTATTGGCCTAAATAATGTCAATTTAAATCGCAAAGAATATGAGTAATTGAACAAATCTTTGACTTAAAGTTGATTAATTTCGTGGCTCAAAATAATTACTATGTTTAATACTAAACCCTAGGTCAGAAATCATCTCAATACGTGCTAAAGTTTGATCCATTCCACAAAAAAAGCACCAATTAGGTGCTTTTTTAACGATTAATTAACGGTTTTTAAAATTACTCGGCGGATAGATCGGAAAATAGAACCGTTGATAAATAGCGCTCGCCTGATGAAGGTAAGATAACAACAATGTTTTTATCTTTAAATTCAGGTTCAGCTGCGAGTTTTACTGCGGCTGCAAGAGCAGCACCTGATGAAATCCCTGCTAGGATCCCTTCTTTTTCCATTAATTGGCGGGCAGTTTGAATGGCTTCATCATCACTGATTTTAAATACTCTATCAATAAGCGTGATATCTAGGTTGCCAGGAATGAAACCAGCCCCGATCCCTTGAATTTTATGTGGGCCTGGCTTGACTTCATCTCCTGCTAGCGTTTGGCTAATAACAGGGGACGTTTCAGGCTCTACCGCAACCAGAGTGACATTTTTGCCCTTGGTTTTTTTCAAATAACGACCGATACCGGTGATAGTACCCCCAGTTCCCACACCCGCGATAACAACATCAACCTTACCGTCAGTATCACTCCAAATCTCAGGTCCTGTCGTTTTTTCATGAATTTCAGGGTTAGCTGGATTATTAAATTGTTGCAGCAAAATATACTTATGCGGATTGCTGTTGACGATTTCTTCGGCTTTCTCAATGGCGCCTTTCATCCCTTTAGCGCCTTCAGTCAATACAAGATTCGCCCCTAATGCTTTAAGCAGTTTACGGCGTTCGACGCTCATCGTTTCAGGCATGGTCAATGTTAATTTGTAGCCTCTAGCCGCGGCGACATACGCCAAAGCAATCCCTGTATTACCACTAGTAGGTTCAACCAGCTCTTTTTCTTTGGTCAGAAGTCCTTTTTTCTCAGCATCCCAAATCATATTCGCACCAATACGGCATTTAACGCTGAAACTTGGGTTGCGTGATTCAACTTTCGCTAAGATATTGCCATTGCCGAAATGCTTTAAACGTACTAATGGGGTATGGCCAATGGTTAGCGAATTATCATCATAAATTTTACTCATGGGATATCCTTATAATCAGGCAGTTGCCTATTTAGAACTGAGAATGATAGATAAGATTGACTCCAAACATACGTGAACTCGCTATTATTGCAAATATAAATTAAGTATAAGCTTATAACGAATTGCTATCTTATATGGAAAAATTATAAGTAAAAGGTTGTGACACAAGCACCTATCATAAAATATGTTGCGCTGTGTCTGTGGTCTGAGGGAGGTTGAAGATGAAAAAGTGCGAGGTGTAAATTCCCCCCGCACTCTTGATCAAATCAGTGAATAATTAATAGCGTGCATGACGAGCGCGGTATTGGTCAACCCACATTAAGGTCGCGCCACAAACGGCAACAGGCATAATAATCAAGTTAAGGATAGGTATCATCATTAACACACTAACTGCTCCACCAAATTGAATATTATTCATGCGGTCTTTGGCTAAAGCATTTTTCATTTCACTAAAGCTAACGCGGTGATTATCAAATGGATAATCGCAATACTGGATTGACATCATCCACGCACCGAATAGGAACCAAAGAATGGGAGCAACAGTTTGCCCAATACCAGGGATAAAAAACAAAATTAATAAGCCAATAGCGCGCGGAAGATAATAACCGATCCTAACAAACTCACGCTTAACCATGCGTGGAACATCTTTTGCGATATCAACAATACCGCCATCAGGGGCGGGCACACCGGTTAATTCTGATTCGAGCTTTTCGGATAACCAACCATTAAACGGTGCGGCGATAATGTTGGCAACCGTACTGAAAAAGTAAGTAAATATAAGTAAAATCGAAATAACGGAAATAGGCCAAATAAGATAATCAAGCCATTGTAACCAACTAGGAATATAGCTCATGACTTGGTCAATCCAACCACCAAGTTTGGTATATAACCACCAAAATGCACCACCAAGTAAGATGATATTGGCTAAAAGTGGTAGAATAACAAAACGTTTAATACCTGGACGTGTAACAAGACGCCATCCTTGAACGAAGTAATAAAAACCTGAATGGCTTTTTTGTTGCGAATCTGTCGATTGTATCATACTTCTTATTCTCTCCTTTGCGGTTGACTATGTATCATATAGATAGGTTTTTAGGCTGGCTAGTCAGTATTTGCTTAAAAAAGCAGCAAACGAAAGCAGAATTGTCTCTTTCTTATCAGAAAATCGTTTAGGGGGTTGCACTTAGCACGTTTGACAAATAATCTTAAGATATATCCGTCATTTTTTAAGTTGTTTTTCGGTTGACGGCGTTTTACCGCTGAAATCCCCAAAATCATACCGCAATGTGGGGCGAGGGGAGCGGGAGTGCGCCTTGGCTTGCAACTTAAAGTATTTTGGCTTATTTTTTGCCGTGGTGGCATTATCATTCAACAATTAGAGATAGCAGCGATGCAGGATTTGCGTCTGATATTAGTGGTCGTAGGTGCGATAGCCATAATTGCGTTATTACTGCATGGTTTATGGACCAGCCGTAAAGAGCGCTCTAAGTTATTCCGTGATCGTCCCGTAAAACGCCGAAAACATGACAGTCAGGATAAATCATCGGATTATGATGATGATTCTGCATTATTCAGTGAAACTCAAAAGGTAGAGCCTCCCGTCTCTTCACCGGTAGTTTCTGAGCCTGCTCGTCAGGTTCAAGAAGAACGTCGTGCCGAACCTGATTTGCCACCCATTACACCTTCTACTCGTGATACCGAGCCTGTATTAAATATTACGCCTGAGCGTTCAGAGCCTGTTGAATCTGATATTGACTCGCGCGTTAATGCTGTAAATGAACAACCCGCGATGAAGGTGGAACCAACGGTTCAACCAATAGCGACACCAGTCTCTACAGCGAATGGGCGCACTCAGCATGCGCCTGAACAACCAGAATTTGATTTTGACATTCACGAAGAGCAAGAGGGGCCACAGCCGACACACCATGAACAGGAACAGGCGCACACTGAGAAGAAAACTGAACAACCGCAAAACCAATCTTCAGAGAACAACAAGGAGACGGTTCTGGTTCTTCATGTAGCTGCACTTCAGGGGCAAGTTCTACAAGGTGAAGCGCTGTTGCAAAGCATTCTTCAAGCGGGCTTCCAGTTCGGTGAAATGCGTATTTTCCATCGACATGTGCATCCATCGGGAACAGGGCCGGTTTTATTTAGTCTTGCTAATATGGTGAAACCGGGGTCTTTTGATCCAGAAACGATGTCAGAGTTCACCACTCCGGGTATCTCTATGTTTATGATGGTGCCATCGTATGGTGAAGCTGGGCAAAATTTCAAATTGATGTTGCAAGCTGCACAGCGTATTGCTTCCGATGTGGGGGGCGTAGTCCTTGATGATGAGCGTAAAATGCTCACACCTCAGAAAATTGAGGTGTACCATGCTCGGATCCGCAACACACTGAATTAAATATCAGAATCAACGAAACCCCCTTAACTGGGGGTTTTTTATCTTTACTGGTGAAACATGACTACAAAACAACATCTCGATACACTCAAACAACAATTACGTCATCATGAATATCAATATCATGTATTAGATGCACCTGAAATCCCAGATGCAGAATATGACAAACTCATGGAAGAGCTGAAGGCTATCGAAGCGGAACATCCTGAATGGATCACCAGTGACTCACCGACTCAGCGAGTGGGTGCGGCTCCATTAGCGGCGTTTGACACCGTACGTCATGAAATACCGATGTTATCGCTTGATAACGTATTTGATGAAGAAAGCTATCTTGCTTTCGACAAACGCGTGAGAGACCGATTAAAAGATCAGCAAGAACAAACCTTCTGTTGTGAATTAAAATTAGATGGCCTTGCGGTGAGCTTACTGTATGAGAATGGCGAACTCATCCAAGCCGCTACTCGCGGTGATGGAACTGTGGGGGAAAATATTACCTCTAATGTTCGTACAATTCGTGCTATTCCACTTCGTTTAACGGGTGAAAATATTCCTGCTAGGGTAGAAATTCGTGGTGAAGTATTTATGCCACAAAAAGGCTTTGAAGCATTGAATGAGGAAGCGCGCCGTACAGGTGGAAAAGTTTTCGCTAACCCTCGTAACGCGGCAGCGGGGTCATTACGCCAATTAGACCCACGTATTACAGCGAAAAGGCCTTTAACGTTCTACTGCTATGGCGTGGGGCTGGTGGAAGGTGAAACACTGCCAGATACTCATTATGAGCGACTGATGCAGTTTAAGAAGTGGGGGTTACCTGTAAGTGAGTATGTGCAATTACGGACAGGCGCTCAGGCGGTATTGGACTTTTATCATGAGATAGAAAAAGCTCGCCCAACATTAGGCTTTGATATTGATGGGGTAGTCATTAAAATTAACGACATTGCAACCCAAGAAGAGTTAGGCTTTGTGTCTCGGGCACCTCGTTGGGCAACGGCGTTTAAGTTCCCGGCTCAAGAGCAGATGACATTGCTAAAAGATGTTGAATTCCAAGTTGGACGTACCGGAGCAATTACGCCTGTTGCACGTTTGGAACCAGTTCAAGTTGCCGGCGTGACAGTCAGTAATGCGACGCTACATAACGCTGATGAAATTGAGCGCTTAGGGGTTCATATCGGTGATACTGTTGTGATCCGTCGTGCGGGCGATGTGATACCTCAAATTGTGAGTGTTGTTGAGTCTGAACGCCCAGCCGATAGCCGAGAAATTGTTTTCCCAACTCACTGCCCAGTCTGTGGCTCTGATGTGGAACGTGTCGAAGGTGAGGCCGTTGCGCGTTGTACTGGTGGGTTGATTTGTGGCGCACAACGTAAAGAAGCACTGAAACATTTTGTCTCACGCCGTGCGATGGATGTGGATGGCATGGGCGATAAGATCATCGACCAATTAGTTGAAAAAGAATATGTGAAAAATCCGGCTGATCTGTACCAATTAAGTGCAGGGATATTGACGGGTTTAGATCGCATGGGGCCAAAGTCGGCACAAAATTTAGTGGAAGCCCTAAATAAATCGAAATCAACGACTCTCGCTCGTTTTATTTATGCGTTAGGCATTCGTGAGGTCGGTGAGGCTACCGCGGCAAATTTAGCGGCGCATTATGGCACCCTTGAAGCCCTAATGGCGGCAGATGAGGAGTCACTCAAAACGGTACAAGATGTTGGTCATGTGGTGGCTAAGCATGTCGTTAACTTTTTCCGCGAGGAGCATAATCAAACTGTCATTCAAGCGTTAATAGATAAGGCGAATATTCATTGGCCAGAAGCTGTTGCGGTAGATGTGAGTACGATAGATAGTCCATTTGCAGGGAAAACCGTGGTATTGACGGGCTCTTTGAGCCAACTGACACGGGATGAAGCAAAAGATAAATTAGTGGCACTCGGCGCTAAAGTCTCTGGCAGTGTCTCTAAGAAGACGCATTTAGTCATTGCAGGTGAGGCGGCAGGTTCAAAACTGGCAAAAGCAAATGAGCTAGGTATACCTGTCATTGACGAAAATGAGCTAATTCGCTTATTAGAAGCCTAATAATTAACGAGAGTTTGAAGTATCATTACCCAGAAAATGGGTAATGATATGATCTGTATCAATCTACCACCTAAGAATTAGAATTTACTGTAGTAATGTGATCGGTATATATTTTTTGCAAAATACACTGGGGTCGTTTTCATACTAATGTGATTCCCGTCTCATTTAAATGTCGGCTATTACATAGAATAGATACATAAACCGCTTTATTAAATTTGTATGGAGTCGCATATGACCTCGATCCTGCATTTTGTTCTATCCCTTGTTGTAATTGGCGCTCTTGCAGTCTTAGCCAGTAGTAACCGTAAGGCGATACGACTACGCTATGTTTTTCAACTACTGGTTATTCAAATTGCATTAGCATACTTCTTCTTGAATTCTAATGTCGGTTCTTCATTCGTACTAGGCGTTGCAAGTGTTTTCACCCATTTATTAGGTTATGCAGCCGAAGGGACCAAGTTCGTTTTTGGTGGCATGATCGAAGGCAATCTAGCGTTTTTCTTCTTGCAAGTCCTCTGCCCAATCATCTTTATTTCCGCACTGATCGGTATCTTACAGCATATTAAGGTGCTGCCTCTTGTGATCCGTGTAATCGGTACGGTTCTATCTAAAGTCAATGGTATGGGCAAGCTAGAGTCTTTTAACGCGGTTAGCTCACTGCTATTAGGCCAATCTGAAAACTTTATTGCCTATAAAGATCAGCTAGGCAAAATGTCTGAACGTAGAATGTACACCATGGCTGCAACGGCAATGTCGACGGTTTCTATGTCGATAGTTGGTGCATATATGTCCATGCTAGAACCGCGCTTTGTGGTTGCAGCATTGGTACTTAACATGTTTGGTACTTTCGTGATCCTTTCCTTAATCAACCCATACCCACCTGAAGCCGAAGAAGAGTTACAGATGACCAATATTCATGAAGGTCAAAGCTTCTTTGAAATGTTGGGTGAATATATCCTTGCCGGCTTTAAAGTTGCGATTATCGTATCAGCCATGTTAATCGGTTTTATCGCTTTGATTGCCATGGTAAATGGTATCTGTATGGCGATTTTTGATATCAAGTTCCAAACCATGCTGGGCTACGTGTTCTACCCATTTGCTTGGATATTAGGTATCCCTGCTGAAGAAGCATTGCAAGTCGGTGGGATCATGGCGGTAAAAATGGTCACTAACGAGTTCGTCGCAATGGGCGACCTAAAAGAGGTTGCAGCAACGTTATCAACACGTTCAGTCGGTATTTTATCGGTATTTTTAGTCTCTTTTGCTAACTTCTCCTCAATCGGTATTGTGGCAGGGGCAATCAAAGGCTTAAATGAGAAACAGGGTAACACGGTTGCACGTTTTGGCTTGAAACTGCTGTTTGGTTCAACATTAGTTAGCTTCCTATCAGCGGCTGTTGTTGGCTTAATTCTGTAAAACATAAAAGCGTGGTAAAGTGTAAAACGGCGTTCATTATGAATGCCGTTTTTGCTTTTAGGAGGAAAAAATGGAAAAACAAGATCTCATTGATATGGCAAACACGCGGATGCCATTTGGAAAATATCAAGGTCGTGTATTGATCGATCTTCCTGAAGAATACCTGCTATGGTTTTACAAAAAAGGGGCATTTCCACAGGGGCGATTAGGGCAACTGATGGAAATGGCATTAGGCTTAAAAATAGAGGGGCTAGATGGTCTTGTAAAGCCTTTAAAACGAGTTTAGTTGTATTGGGTCAGTCATGGCCTAAAGCCGCAGTGACTTTCTGTGAAAGCTGGATAAACAAAGCTTGTTCATTCGCTGTTAAAGCACTACTGACTTTAGCGGCATTTTCTTTTCGGCCTGTTGCTGCACGTTGTAAAAAATCCCGACCTTCATCGGTTAAGTGAGTGATTAATTCTCGCTTATCTTGTTCAGATTGGTATTGGCTCACGAACCCAAGTGCTTTTAGTGCTCGAAGAAACTTGGATAAATTCTGCCGAGATATGCCTAACAGTTGGCTTAATTGCCCTGGTGTTTGATCCCCTTTGAGCCGAAGTATTTCTAATACATCATATTGCCCCCAAGTGACCTGTTCAGGTGTAAAGCTTAAACGCCTCGCAACCAAGGTACATTGCAAAAGTGATAGTGCATCTTCGAGTTGATTTGCCATGTTATCTCATCATGTTAGTGATTATTGACACAGTATAGCCTTATCAATCCGATAAAATCGACTATTGATTAACTAAAGTTAATCATATACAGTGTAGTTAATTAACTTTAGTTAATCATGTTGAGAGGAAGTATGCAAAATTTACAAGAGAAAGTCGCTTTAGTGACAGGCGCATCAACAGGAGTTGGTGAAGAAATTGCACTACATTTATACCAATGTGGTGCGACGGTGTTTATAACAGGACGCAACGAAATATCATTACAAACAGCAGCCAATAAGATAGACCAAAGTGGCGAACGTGTTATTCCTTTAGTGATGGATGTGACAAGTCACGAGCAATTTAAAGCAGCAATTACACAAATTGAGCAGCAGTGTGGGGCGTTACACTATTTGGTTAATAATGCAGGGATCACAGGACCTCATGGCGTTACTATTGAGGATTATCCACTAGCGGATTGGGATGCCGTTATCGCAACTGATGTGAGTGGAACTTTTTATGGATTAAAATACGGATTACCTGCAATCGTCAGGGCGGGAGGCGGAGCCGTCGTGAACTTATCTGCATGTAATGGCGTGACTGGTATTGCGGGTATTTCACCTTATACAGCGGCAAAACATGCTGTTTTAGGTCTAACTCGTGCAACGGCACTAGAGTATGCTCAAA
The DNA here is from genome assembly GCF_028482365.1 of Providencia sp. PROV122. Taxonomy (NCBI): domain Bacteria; kingdom Pseudomonadati; phylum Pseudomonadota; class Gammaproteobacteria; order Enterobacterales; family Morganellaceae; genus Providencia; species Providencia sp. PROV122. The sequence continues at coordinate 121,602 of NZ_JAMPQI010000006.1, forward strand.
AAGGGGTGAGGATTAATGCTATCGGTCCTGGTTATGTCGCAACGCCAAATATAATGAATTTACCAACAGAAACTCAAGAATGGATGGCATCGACTCACCCAATGGGGCGCATGGCAACGCGTGAAGAGATCGCAAAAACAGTCGCATTTTTACTTTCTGATGATAGCAGTTTTATTACAGGGGCATTTATACCCGTCGATGGGGGATATACGGCACAATAGGGATGCGGTGGTGATAGATATTCATGACTAGCCGCAACCACTTCTTCTTACAAGAAGTGCATCAAAAACAGCCATAGTATGAGGAAGTGTTATATCTCAATAGCGGCTATTTTTCTGAAGTAAAACCGGATGACATCCCGAACCAATCTATTATATTGGGATAAAACAGAAATAGGCTGACTAACTATTGACAGGATATAAGGTGGTGGAGCTAAGCGGGATCGAACCGCTGACCTCTTGCATGCCATGCAAGCGCTCTCCCAGCTGAGCTATAGCCCCAACAAAATGATTTTGATACCACCTAACAGGGAATTAGATGGTGGAGCTAAGCGGGATCGAACCGCTGACCTCTTGCATGCCATGCAAGCGCTCTCCCAGCTGAGCTATAGCCCCAAACAAAATCTTTTGGACGGAGGGCATAATATTCAAGCAATGTCAGGGTGTCAATCAAATAATGTGGTTTTAAGTTTAATTGCTGAATTATAGAGCATTTCGTCAATGAATAAGGGAGTGTATAGAGATTAGAGGAGTACTTATAAGGTTGATAAGGTGTGAACCCCTATGATGCTAACCATCATAGGGGCTTAATTAAATCAATTACTGGGCTGAGGCTTCACGTTCGGCGATAAACGACAACGCTTTATCAATGCGTGCAATAGCACGTGTTTGACCAATCGCATGAACGGTAACATCTAACGCAGGGGATTGACCCGCACCAGTTACAGCGACACGTAATGGCATGCCGACCTTACCCATACCAACGTCTAATTCAGCGGCCGTTTGCTCGATAGCTTGATGAACGTTTTCTGCTGTCCAATCGGTAATTGCTGACAGTTTTTGTTTCACCGTTTCTAATGGTTGACGTGCAACAGGGCGCAAGTGTTTTTTCGCGGCATCTGCATCGAACTCATCAAACTCTTCATAGAAGTAGCGGCAGGATTCAGCGATCTCTTTCAATGTTTTGCAGCGTTCACCGAGCAATTTAACTAACTCAGCTAATTGCGGGCCATTTTCAGTGTTGATGTTTTGTTGCTCAATATGCCATGCAAGGTGAACGGCAACTTCTTCTGGTGGCAATTGATTAATATAATGGTGGTTTAACCAAAGCAACTTATCGGTATTGAATGCGCTCGCTGATTTGCTAATTGCATCTAAGCTAAAGTATTCAATCATTTCTTCACGAGAAAAAATCTCTTGGTCGCCATGTGACCAGCCCAAACGAACTAAATAGTTGAGTAGTGCTTCTGGTAAATACCCTTCGTCGCGATATTGCATAACGCTTACAGCACCGTGACGCTTGGAGAGTTTTTTACCGTCATCGCCTAAAATCATTGAAACGTGTGCATATTCAGGAACAGGTGCTCCTAGCGCTTTTAAGATATTAATTTGGCGTGGGGTATTGTTGATATGATCTTCACCGCGGATAACGTGAGTAATTTCCATATCCCAGTCATCAATAACCACACAGAAGTTATAAGTTGGTGAGCCATCGGTGCGGCGAATAATGAGGTCATCTAACTCTTGATTACTAAACTCAATCGGGCCACGGATTTTATCATCAAAAATAACTGAGCCTTCTTGTGGATTACGGAAACGAACAACATGCGGCTCGTCAGGCGTATGGTTATGGGCGTGATCACGGCAGCAGCCATCATAGCGAGGCTTTTCACCTGATGCCATCTGTTGATCACGCAGCGCTTCTAAGCGCTCTTTTGAGCAGTAGCAACGATAAGCGGTACCTGCTTCAAGCATTTGGTCAATAACATCGTTATAACGGTCAAAGCGTTTCGTTTGATAATAAGGGCCTTCATCCCAATTCAAATTTAACCAGTTCATACCATCCATAATGGCATCGATAGCTTCCTGAGTTGAGCGTTCTAAGTCCGTATCTTCGATACGCAGAACAAATTCGCCTTGATTATGGCGGCTGAATAACCAGGAATAAAGCGCAGTACGCGCTCCACCAACATGTAAATACCCTGTTGGACTAGGTGCAAAACGGGTTTTAATTTTACTCATCGAGATTGCCTTAATTGCGATACGTGGTTTCTAACATGCCAACGTTCTCTAAATAATAGGGAAGCGTTAAATATAAACAGCCTATCATTGATGTGTGAGCGAAAGATTTCTTCTCGCTATCGGTCACCAGAGAAACACGTCAGCATGTCTAAAATGTTGTTCTATTCTATCACTCTAAAGTGATACCTCAATCAAGTTATCGATGTTGATGCAAATAAAATCCGTAAAAAAAGAAAAAGGATAGGCAATTTCTCAGCATAAAAATATTTTTGTTCTAATATTGTATTGGTTGGGTGATACAAAAGCTTAATTATTGGTTAAATAAGGTTCTTTTCTGGTGAATATTGGAACACCTTGCTTATTTTTACAACGAACAGAAAAAATCTATTCAAAAACCGTTGACTCAGAACGAGGGATCCCTATAATGCACCTTCATCGACGGCAGGGCGATTAGCTCAGTTGGTAGAGCATCTCCCTTACAAGGAGGAGGTCACTGGTTCGAGCCCGGTATCGCCCACCACTGTCGACGATGAAACAAGTAAGTGAAGTAAATAAATGGGCGATTAGCTCAGTTGGTAGAGCATCTCCCTTACAAGGAGGAGGTCACTGGTTCGAGCCCGGTATCGCCCACCATTTATTTACAAATATGTGAAACTTGTCATGAAGTGGGCGATTAGCTCAGTTGGTAGAGCATCTCCCTTACAAGGAGGAGGTCACTGGTTCGAGCCCGGTATCGCCCACCACTTCATTAGTTACTCGCATTTTCATAAATACTGGTTATAAAAATTAATAGATGGGTCGTTAGCTCAGTCGGTAGAGCAGTTGACTTTTAATCAATTGGTCGCAGGTTCGAATCCTGCACGACCCACCATCTTAATATTAAAATCAGTCATACCAGATGGGTCGTTAGCTCAGTCGGTAGAGCAGTTGACTTTTAATCAATTGGTCGCAGGTTCGAATCCTGCACGACCCACCATCTAATCAATCCCCTAAATCAACAATAACCACCTTATTTTCATGATGTTTATTTAAGTATCAATGAAAAACCGCATTAAAATTCTAATCAAACCCACTGTAACCGCTTTGCGATCATCGAACCCTGCTTATCGATAGCGTTTTTGTCATGTCTGCGAAGCTAACAAACAGAGATTTAGCCAAGACACTGAGCTTATTGATTTGCTAGCTTGTAAAATTGATAAATAACCACTCACATAGATAATAACACTTCAACCTCTCATTTTTATTCAATTTTGCTCTAGTACGCAGCGTGCTGGATAAAATAACAGAAATTCATTTCTCGGATAGCTCCATTAAATTTCCCGCTGTAGAGTGAGCTAAATGCGCATATTTCAGCATTTTAGTCTTAATTGACTGTTAGCTGGGCATAATAATAAAAAAACTTGTAAACGCGTTGAGTGCAAATTGAACGCAGTCATTAAACTCGCTGAAAGCAACGTCTAAACCTAAATTTAGATATTAAATATTACCCAATGTGCTAATTGATGAAAATAATCTCTTATTAATTCGAGCACATTATCTTTGCTTTATTATCACTTACCGTTATTTTATTTAATGAAAATATTAATGATAATTAGTTTTAATATTTACAATATCGAAAAATATTCATTAAGTTGCTATTAGTCACTAATCAGGTAATTAATAAACCACCTAAAATATGTATTAATAAAAATGTTTGGTTCAAAAATGATCATCAATAAAAACTTATCAATAAATGATCGTCATTAAAAGATGATTTTGCATGGTGTTTATTTGTCGCTATATCTACGCTGTATATGAGTTATAAGGAAGGTAGGATCAAAAAAGGAAATAAATTTCGAATGATTATTGCTAGAAATACTCTTCTTATTGGGCTAAGAATAATGGTTAGATAAAATCTACATTGTTACTCTTATAATGCTGTAGATGTTCTTTTTGTTGAGGATTAGATTTCATTTGTCTATATCAGATGCTAAAAACAAAAAAATTGTAGGAGTATCAGTCGAGCTTAACATGATAAAAATCTGCCGATAAAAATTTTGTAGACATAAACTCCCCATGTTTAATATATGTAAAAAATCTATAAGAAAAATATCACTTTTAGAGCGTTGTGGCGAGATAAAAACCTGTTTATTTGTGGGAATTTAATTTTTTGTTTTTTGTGATATGCTTCATGTATAGCAAAGCAAAAAGATACTTAACGTTAATGTTTTGTTATGTTAGCTATGATAGCTGTAGTCTGTTTTTTTGTGCTGCTTTAAAAATTAAGTATTTTCTGCCGATTGTAACAAAAGGACTATTGTTATAAGTTATTGATATTTAAGTTATCAAAATGATAATATGGGAAAAATTTCCATTTTTTACTTTGTTTTACAGTATTGCTGTAATTATCCTATTATGCGTATTCATAAAATGAATATTGATTTGAAAAATCATTAATAGTGTTACAGTATTAAATTATTCTGTTTATTTCTTTTATTTTTAGATTTTTTATCGGTTAAATGAGGTTAATTTAGATTATAACTCTACCGCTACCTGTTAGACTATGTCTGCATAGAACAACAACTATTAATTGTTAAACAGATTAACTTATTGAAATTAAAGAATAATACTTAGGTGGTGGGCTTTTTGTGATTCTGATAATATTTAGTTACACATTTGCAATGTCATTTTTGGATTAGTTGAAACTAATTATATGGCTAGTATATCATCCCTCTCAAGATATATGCTGAATCGTCGTTAATACACCCAAATGGCTATATCATAAATAAAGATAACAATAGAAAAACACAGAGAATCACCTGCTGATTTTTTATTTCATTAATAATATAAGTTGAAGCGAGAATGTTTATGAATACAAAATATCCTGTCGCTTGTGCAGTTGGACAAAAAATTAAATCGTTAAGAAAATCTCAAGGCTATACCGTTTTTCAGTTAGCTAAAGAGATTGATATCAGTGAGCAACAACTATTTCGTTATGAACGTGGGGTAAATCGTATAGATATTGATTGTCTAGTTAGAGTACTAAAAGTATTAGATGTAAATATGGGCGAATTCTTCAGTGAAATCCTGCAAGATGATACTCATGCTAATGAGGACAAAGAATCTAAAGGGTTTGATGACTCTATTTATTCACTCATTTAATCATCAGTTATTATGTTCCAAAGTGGAACTTAATTAAGCAATTAAAACTTAATTGTTTCAATTAAGAACATTAATATGCTAATAACAATTGAGAATTCTCTCTATTGAGTATACTGATAATTTATTGTAGCTATCTTTATTTATACTTTGCGAAATAAAAGCCCGTTTACGGGCTTTTATTTTTTGTAGCTAAGAATCTAGAAAATTATATGAGTAAAAATAACAACTCATCAAATAGTCTAAAGAAGATAAAGCTATCAACAATACACCCAGATAAAATCGCACATCCAGACAATAAAAGAGGCTGGCAGATATAAACATCAGTTAATTTCATTGTAAATCGAATTAACTGATGTTTGCCGTTGAACTAATTATCTTCTTGTGGAAGGGGCTCTAATACTGCCGTCACAATTCGAGAGCCGATCATCTCACTAATTCTTATCTGTAATGTCGCTAAGCTAATGACGGTGTCTTGTATTGGCTCATTTGCTGAAATGCTATAAATAAATTGATCCAGTGTCTGGTTATTCTCATTATCGATTAAAATGCCATAAGACTCATAAATCTCATCTAACCTTGTTGTGCCCTTTAGACTGAGCCCAGAAGTGGGTAATTCTATCGGGGTTAAATCAGGAGAGACTTGTTCAGAGAACAGCCGTTCGAGGAATAAACGATTTTCTGGTTTCAAGACGACAAACAAATGGTCATCGGCAATTAGTCTTGTTGAACCACGAGGGGGGAGCACGCTTTTACCACGAGTGATCATTGCGATGACAGTTTGGTCAGGTAGTGCCAATTGAGATAGACGGCGGCCGACAGCAGAACAGTCCTCACCCAACGTATACTCTACTAGGTCAGCATCAATTTGATCGACAGCGGTAATGTCCAAAGTCGCAGCGGGCAGTAATGGTGGTGGCTGCATTAAATTAAGTTTGCGTGCAACATAAGGTAGGGTAGAGCCTTGTAACGTCGCTGAGATTAATACCACGAAGAAAACCACATCAAAAATTAAGTTAGCACCTGGTAGACCATAAATAAAAGGGAAGATCGCTAAGATAATAGGAACAGAGCCACGCAGACCAACCCAAGAAACCAGAGTAATTTCTTCACGACTGAATTTAAAGAATTTTAATACAGGCACGACAGCGATGGGGCGAGCGATAAAGGTGAGTACCAGTGCGATCACCAACCCTTCAAACCAGACCTCTAATAAAGAGCTTGGGTTAACTAGCAAGCCTAACATAACGAACATGATGATTTGGCTGAGCCAAGCCAGCCCATCATGGAACAAAAAGGTATTACGTTGGAAAACAAAGCGTGCATTACCAATCACAACGCCTGTAACGAAGATAGATAAAAAACCACTACCTTGTAAGTTACTGGCTAGACCGAATGATAATAGACCACACGCCGCCACTAATACTGGGTATAACCCTGTTGCCAGTAACTTAATTTTATTAATGATCTTGATTGAAATCCAACCAACACTTAGGCCGACAAGTGTACCGATCCCCATTTGGCTAACGAACAGTAATAATAATTCGCTACCAGAAGCGCTTTGATTCATGAGGAGTTGCAGTAAGCCCACGGTTAAGAAAATTGCCATTGGGTCGTTGGTAGCACTTTCAATTTCTAACGTTGATTGTAAACGTTCATTAAGATAGATACCCGCGTTACGCAATAGGGAGAATACCGCCGCCGCATCTGTTGAGCCGACAATGGCGCCAAGCAACAGCCCTTCAAGTAAGGGGATGCCAAGAATATAAGCCGCGGCGAGTCCGGTGATGCCCGCGGTAATTAACACCCCAAAGGTGGCCAAGGTAAATGCAGGCTTCCAAACAAGTCGAATCGATTTAACTGATGTTTGTAGGCCACCGTCGAACAAAATCAAGGCTAATGCGAGTGAACCTACAGCATAGGAAACATTCACGTTGTTAAACGCGATTTGGCCTATGCCATCTTCACCCGCTAACATTCCTATAAACAGGAACATAACAAGCATAGGCAAGCCTAGCCGAGCAGAAAGTTTGCTAGAAAAAATACCCAGTAAAATCAGTATGGATGTCAGTAATATCAGTTGTTCTATTGTTGGCATAATCAGATTTAGGTTAGAGGTTAATAAAACGCTGATGATGCAGTAGTGTTGCGTATAAAGTAATCAGCAATAAGAAGAAAAAACTCAGATTAACATGGCATTGATAATGTTTTTGTTTAAAACGACTTAAAAACATTTCCATTGACATATCATTATGATTATACAACAGATAACAACAAATAAATTGACGATTAACTGCATTTTTTTAAATTGTTATGACATGCTTATGCTATTTTTATAAGCTTTTGAACGCATTGTTTGGTGGAATCAGCGGTTTCATTTATATTTTTTTGTGGGATTTAACTTTAAAGTTAGTAAAGGTTGGCGTTTTGTGTAATTTTCACGCTAATCAATAAGCTATAAATTAGAAAAATAATTATTTAGAGGAAAACAGGCGAAAAAGATGCGGAGATTATCAATAAAATGATGCATTGGACGGAAAAGAGTAGATTGACCGATATAATCTGATATATCGGTCATCTAGAATTAGTGGAATCTTGCTTTCTTAGCAAGATAATCACCAATCATTTGTATTCCTTGAACAATAATGACTAATGTAACGACGGTGATTGCCATAGCAACGTTGTCGAAACGTTGGTAACCGTAGTTGAGTGCTAGGTCACCGACACCGCCACCACCGACCGCTCCAGCCATGGCTGTCGCTCCCACTAAAGTGATACTGGCTGCGGTTAAGCTTAAGATTAGCGATGATTTAGCCTCAGGTAAGATAAAGTGCCAAACAATTTGCCAATTGGTCGCCCCCATTGAATCTGCGGCTTCAATGATCCCCGAATGCACACTTAATAATGAGTTTTCAATTAAACGAGCCGTATAAGGTGCAATATAGATAACTAAGGGCACAATGGCAGCCGTAGTGCCGATAGAGGTGCCAACCATAAAACGTGTTAGAGGGATCATTGCAACGAGTAGAATAATAAAAGGCAATGAACGGACCGTATTGATTATTGGGTTAATAATGCGATAAACCCATTTATTTTCCCAAATCCCATCAGGGCGCGTCACAACGAGTGCAATCCCCAGTAAAATCCCCAATAGGGAACCGATAACCAGTGCAATTGAAACCATAGTGAAGGTTTCAGACATCGCGAGTAAAAATTGTTTACTCGTTAATGCGGTATCAAGCCATTGTGTCATAGTACCCCCTTATTGACAGCAACACCGCGCTGACGTAAAAATGCGATCCCTTGGTCGATATCTTCATCATGGCCGACGATCTGGACAAACATACTGCCTAACACGACACCACTTATCTCTTTCATATTGGCAAACAAAATATTGATTTTAACTTTATCCTGTAAGATCAGTTCATTCACAACGGGTTGCTGTGCGGAAGCACCTAAAAACTCTAAGCGGTAAACATTGCTTTGATGCTCTAAATTGTGCAAGACACGTTCAGGGATTTCTTCGTTAAGTACGGTACGGACAAACTTTTTTGTCGTCGGATGTTGTGGCTCTGAGAAAATCTCTAAAACAGTGCCTTCTTCGACAACTCGACCCGCCTCCATTACCGCGACACGATTACATATCTGCTCAATCACCTCCATTTCATGAGTTACCAACAAAATGGTGATATTTTGTTCACGATTAATTTTTTTTAATAATGACAAAATAGATTGTGTCGTTTGTGGGTCAAGTGCAGAAGTGGCTTCATCACACAATAAAATTTTCGGATTATTGATTAATGCTCGAGCAATACCAACACGCTGTTTTTGTCCGCCTGATAGTTGCCCAGGATATTGGTGTTTTTTATCACTCAGCTCTACATAGGCTAAAATATCATCCACGCGTCGCTGAATTTCTTTTTTGTCGACTCCTGATAGCAATAACGGCATGGCGATATTCTGTGCAACGGTCTTCGTTTCTAACAAATTGAAGTGCTGGAAGATCATGCCGATGCTTTTTTTATGGGCTCGAATTTCAGTTGCACTATGGTGAGCAATATTTTTCCCATTAATGATCACTTCACCTGACGAGGGTTTTTCAAGTTGGTTGACGAGACGGATCAAGGAGCTTTTTCCTGCACCGCTATAGCCAATAAACCCAAAAATATCACCTTCATGAATCTGCAAATTCACATCCTGTAAGGCAGTGAGTGAATGGCCTTCTTTTTCATAGACCTTCTGAATATTTTTAAATGTAATCATCAATCACTCCACATTGCTCGTTTGTGGTGTTCGCTGGCTATAGGGGAGAGCAGGTTGCCATTCATCACCTAGTAGCTCCGCTTCAGTGCTATTTTTTACCTGCTCTAAATGTTGCTCATGATGAGCGAGGTACAACTGAGCAGCGATATGTTCAGCCAGTTTCTGCGCGCCTGTATTGGTATTAGGGATCAAACCAATAAGTGGCCCCATACTTAAGGATGCAGCTAAGTTAAAGCAGTAAATATTACTGAGCTTAGGTAACTCACAATCGGTTTTAGGGAGAAATTCAAAGTGATGGCCTAAATAGGGATAGGAGGCAAACTCACTATTTTGTTCAGCTTTAGAAGGGGTATACACATCACCCCATTTACGAATAAAAGGCGCGATGTGATTAAATGCACTGTGGCGCTGCCAATTAATGCGATATCCGGTCGCTAAGATCAGGTAATCGACCACATATTCCCCTGTGGTTGTGGCGATATGCAGTTTCTCACCATTGATGTCTATCTTTTTGACCTGTGTATTAAAGTTAAAATAAGCATTTTCATGCCGAGAGACTCTCAGCGTGCTGCCATGCGGGGCCGGCGTTTTTGCTTTAGCAACATAATCACTGTAATGCCATTTTTGTGCATCGGTAAGCTGGTGATAAGCTTGAGTAAAGCCAGGGTTGCCTGCGACTTTTCCGCGATTCACCCTTGGCATATCTTTCGCTCGGATCAATAATTCAACAGAGCGAGCACCCTGTTCAAGTGCTGTTGCCGAGCTATCCATAGCACCGGCACTGTATCCTACGACCGCAATATCTAACCCTTTAAACCGGCTGTAATCACTACCGGCGTAAGAGTGCTCCCAGTAAGCAGAAGGGATCTCCGCCATAAAGCTTGGAATATTAGGTTCGCTAAAGGATTCCATACCTGTCGCAAGGATCACATGCTGTGCTTGATATTGCTGTTTACCGTTAGGTGTTGCAAATGTGAGTAGGCAACCTTGTGGGTTGACTTGAATATCAGTTAATTGATATTGATTGAAAACCACTGGCGACGTCATGGTTTTAAACCATTGTAGATATTCCCCCCATTGTAAACGAGGAATTTTATCAAGTGCTTCCCACTCATCGTCACCAAACTGAGCTTTAAACCAAGCTTGAAAAGTTAAAGAGGGTGACGCGAGTGCAGGGCCAACCACCTGTTTTGGTGAACGCAATGTTTCCATCAAGGCCGGCGTTTGCCATGGGCCTTCTTGACCTTCTGGGGCTTGATCAAAAACTATCGCATCAATCCCTTGTAATTTAAGGGCAAAGGCTGCCGTGACCCCTGACATGCCCGCACCGATAATTGCAACATCTAATTGATGGTCATCAGACTGGTTTGGCGATAATGACCAGCGGTTTAATGGCAGATTAAGGTTTTGTAGGTCTTGAGTGATTTGCTCTTCCAAAGCATTTAACCCTTTTAGCTGTGTCACGAGATCACTCCTTGTCCTGTTTAAGTTCAAATGGTTCACCGAGTGAGAGCATCAGTCGATTAGCCCAAGAGAAAAAGGCGGTTGATTGGATCAAATCAAGTAGCTCTAGCTCACTTAGCCCTAGTTGACGTAGTGTCTCAACCTGTTGATGCGTGGCTCGTATTGGTGTCGTTGATAGCGCTGTCGTGAAATCCGTAATCGCCGTTAAACGGTCATCAAAACCCTCAGCTAAAATCGCGCCTACTGGCGTTGCGATAAGCTTCTCAACATCCGCTTTATGCTCTTTGGCATATTGGCTGGCTTTACGAGCATGTACCGAAGCACAATAGATGCAGCCGTTCACCTTGCTAACCGCCGCAGCAGCAAATTCACGTTCCCAACGAGGTAAGCCGCCGAGGGTATAAAAGACGCCACGATCGATAAGCGTACGTAGTGTTAGAATGTGACTTTGATGGGCGAGCAGCAAAAAATATTCAGAATTAAGTTGGCCGAATTTTTTCATCACCTGAGCTTCATCTGCTTCTAGCGTCTGTGGATCTCTCGCTCGTAGCCATGATTCCCATCCAAGTTGATCTTGAGTGAAGGCGGTCGGAGCGGGTTGGCCTTGATGAGTGTGTGAGTTGCTATTCCATTGTCCAGCAGTAACTGGCTCAGCAGATTTGGTGATAGTACTGTTACCTTGCAATAATCTTAACCCTTCAATTAAACGGGCTTGATAGGTGACAAAAGTTATTAATTGCGCAAGTAGGATAATATCCGCTTCGTGCCACCCTTGTTCAATAAGGGCATGAATGAGGGAGTAATGAGTTTGTTTTGGCTGGCTCACCAATATGCGTAAATAGTGTTCAGCGGCTTGAAGCGCTGGCGTATTCAAGTTAGGTGAGCGCTGCCCTAATAATTGATTGTAAAAATCGGCTAGCACATGGCTACCTGTCTGTTCAGCGATAATTCGCGCAAATAAAAACTTAATTTCTCCGGTTAATTGGGGTGACGGTGCGGAAAAAATCGCTTCAAAAGCAGCTTGCGTATTTTCTGTCGCGTTTGAACGTTCTTTCCTTGCATCTGCTAAGGTAGACTCTGGTGTTATATTGATTAGCGCATCAATTAAATCATAATTTAAAATCGGCATTTCATAACTCACTTTTTTTTAACGTTTTTTATCTCCTTCATTACATATCAAGCGAATCGTTATTCGAACGAACAAATTATTATATTAATATACCTAAAAGGCATATAAAATAGGTTATATATTCTTTTTGTATTAAGTTATAACGAGATGATCTAAATAAGATGTAAAAAATATGATTATACTGGCCACATTATTTACACAGGGTCGTAACATCATGTTGAAACAAAAAATAAAATACTTATCGCTTATTGCTACCGCTGTTATTGCATTAGCTGCATGTAATGATAATAGTGAAAAGGATAATCCGAATAAAAAAGAGATCACTATAGGTTTTGGGGTTGGTAATTATATCGACCAAGTTGAGAAAGGGATTGTACCCATCTTGGAAAAGAAGGGTTATAAAGTCAATTTACGCCAATTTTCGCAAAATAGACAAATAAATCCCGCCTTTGAAGAAGGTTCTATCGATGCTTCGGTAAACCAGAGTCGTGCATATATGGAAGCTTATAATAAGAAAAATAATATTAATATGGTGGCATTAACTGATTCTCCGAGTGCACCACAAAGCTTACGTTCGAATAAACATAAATCATTAGACGAAGTGAAAGACGGTATGATCGTTGCTTTATCCAATGACCCCGTAAATGCAGAGCGCGGCGCACGTATTTTAGAAGAGTTAGGTTGGATAAAAATCAAACCGAATATCAGCACATTAACCTTTAGTGTTAATGATATCGAACCTGCTAAATACCGTTTAGATATACGTGAAACCGATGCAGCTCAGGGGTTACGTTTATTAGATGATGTTGATTTTGTTGTTGTTAACGGCAACTATGTTGCCAGCGCTGGTCAGCGTATTGCCGATGGGCTGGTTGTAGAAAATTCACCATTAGAGCATCGGGTGATTGTGACTGTTATGCAAGACAATGTGAATTCCCAATGGGCAAAAGATTTAAAAGAGGCTTTTGAATCTAAAGAATACGCTGATTACATTCGTTCTCAGTCTATTTATGATGGTTTTATTGAACCTCAAGCATGGGCTAATTATCCAAAACCCTAGTCTATTTATTATTTTTTATTATGTTACATTTGACCACCTAATATTTATATTAGGTGGTTTTTTATTTGAGTGATACGATTTTCTCTTCTATTTTTAATATGAAAATTCCTCTCTTTACTGATCTAGACAAATTGTGCTTTTTTCGTTAATTAGTTATTGAACAAGCTAAAAATTAAAAATTGAATTAACACATCATCAGGGGAATATTATGGAAAATGACTTAATCACAGCACTTAAATTATTAAAGTCAAAAACATGGGTTGATTTAACGCATCCTTTTGATAAAGATTCACCGCATTTTTTTATGTTTGAATCGGCAAGCATAAAGACATTATTTGATTATCCAGATGGTTTTTTTGCGCAACAATTTACTTTTCCAGGCCAATATGGCACACACATTGACGCCCCCTGCCATTTCGTTGAAGGGAAACGCTATCTGCATGAATTAGAACTAAAAGAGTTAGTTTTACCCCTAATTGTGATTGACCAATCAAAAAGAGCGAAGCAAGACCCTACGTTTGCATTTTCACGTCAAGATGTACTCAATTTTGAACAAGAGTACGGAAAAATAGAGCCTGATACTTTTGTTGCACTACGGACTGACTGGAGTCATCGCTGGCCATCTCAGGAGGCGATGGATAACAAAGATGCAGAGGGAAATAATCAGATACCGGGTTGGGGGATTGATGCATTGAAATTCTTATTTGAGGAAAGGGGGATCAAAGCAATAGGCCATGAAACCTTTGACACCGATGCGGCTAAGGATTTTCGTCGCCATAATGCATTATTAGGTGAATACTATGTTCTAGAGCAGGACACCTATCAAATTGAATTGATGACCAATCTGGACAAATTACCGACGAGAGGGGCGGTTATTTTTAATATTGTTGCCAAACCTAATAATGCGAGCGGTTTTCCCGTGCGTTCTTTTGCTATCTTACCTTAATGCTTCCCTTATCTTTATCAACCTGTTGTGAGGCAGGTTGATACCTTTTAGCGATAAATTTATTCGCGACCTCCGTATTTTGCTGAATATCGTTCCTTAGATCGATGGTCAACGAAGGTTATTTATTTCTATATTAATAAATAAATTAACGTTGTTTTAACAATTCCAGCGATAGGGGGGTTGAATGAACTCAAGATCCGTCATCATTACAGGGGGTGGCACAGGGATTGGTGCGGCGTGTGCGCAACTATTCACACAGCAAGGGGATCAAGTTTTTATTGTTGGACGGCGTGCAGAGCCGCTAAATGCAGTTGCACTTGAAACAGGTGCCATTGCTATCGTTGCTGATGTCTCAACTGAAACTTCATGGAACGAAATTATTTTGCCACAAATTAAGCAACATACGAGCACTATTGATGTGCTGGTGTGCAATGCAGGCGGAATGGGGTTGGGGCGTGTTGAAGATATGAATGACCAACAGTGGCATCAAGCGATGAAAGCTAATCTTGATAGTGCTTTTGCGAGTGTTCGTGGTTGTATACCCCTATTAACGCAAAGTCACGGTAATGTCTTATTTGTCGGCTCACTGGCATCGTTGGCCGCAGGTCCGGAAGCGTGTGGGTATGTGACAGCCAAACACGCCTTAATAGGATTGATGCGCTCCGTTGCACGTGATTATGGTCATCAAGGTGTCAGAGCGAATGCGGTTTGTCCCGGCTGGGTTAGAACACCAATGGCAGATGAAGAGATGCAGCCTTTAATGGAGCAGCATCAATTTACATTAGATGACGCTTATCGATATGTATGCCGTGATGTACCGTTACAGCGCCCTGCAACGGCAAAAGAGGTCGCATTGGCATGCCGATTCTTATGCTCTACTGACGCATCAATGATTACAGGTGCTGCACTGGTTATTGATGGTGGTGCAAGCGTCGTTGATTTACCTACACTCGCTTTTACTTAAGGAGCTATTATGATTGAAGAAGTGGCTTTTATCCAAGTTGGCGCATTGTCAGATGGTTTTGCTCCAGATAGCTATATTTTAGAAACCAATAACCAATTAACAGGTAAAACATTTCAATTGAGATTCGCTGAAAAAGACCGGCAAGAAGATATTTCTTTTCCAGCAGATCAACAAATTGAATGGCAAGGTGTGACAATTGATTGCCGTGTTACCTCAATTCGTTCAGGGGTTTATTTCGTCAATTTTATCTCCCCAGATGATTGGCAAGCCAGTGTTACCTTAATTATCAATGAAAAAGACGGTAACTGTGTATTAGTGCAAGGTAAACTCCCTGACGAAGCAGATATTCGCATTTCTGCCTTTAGTAAAGTAGAGCAAAATCGCCCTTTGACAGATGTCGAAGTGGAGATTTATTTTGGCACTTTAGGAGAGGCTCAACGCTCCTTACCAGCCTACACATCTGAATTAATTGGTATGCGCAATATGTATACCTATAATCCAAAAGAGCGCTATGAACATGTTTATCTTAACGAACAGTTTTATGCGTGGCATTGTTTAGATGGGGTCGAAAAGGGGTTAGCTGATGTTGACCGCTGCCACTATATTAAGGTGTCAGAGCAGCTATATTTATTTATTTGGCGTGAGAAAATTATTCCAACACTCGGCATTATCCTGATTGATTTAGATATGATGAGGACGGATGGTGGGATCATGGGGTATCAGGATCAGGCCTTTAGTGCGGTTAGCCTATTTCCCGTTGGGGCGCATGCCACTATTTTAAATAAAACCAGCTATCCGAAATAATTATTTATATGCCACTCGCTATTACGCGAGTGGCATTCTGCTTAAAGCACCAAGACTATCCATGCTGCTGCTAGTAGCATACATAATAAAGCGACGATCCCACCTGATTTGGCAAATTCCGAAAACGAAATTTTCACACCATAAGCGGCAGCTTGTTCGACTACAATGATACCGGCAAGGCTACCAAAGACGAATAAATTACTTGAAAAACCCGAGCCAAGTACTAAGGCGGCACCTAATGAGTCGGTATTACCGCTGGATGATAAGAAAGGCACCAGTAACATTACTGCGGGGTTATTACCAACAATGGTACTTAACACACCAGTGATCAAGAAAAGTACGATAGGGTTATTTAGCTCAACACCGTTATTCCGTAAATCATTTAACATTTGCTGAGGCAATCCCGTTGATGCAAATGCAGCATTGACGACAAATAATCCCATAATCAGTAATAACAGATTACCATCAACTAATTTCAGCATATCACTTGATGCAATTGAGCGATTTAGCAATAAAAACCCAGCCGCAGTTAATGCAATAAGCTCTCTTGGAATATCACTGATGACGAAAGCGATAATAACAATTAACGTAATAATGCCCGCTTTACTGGTTTCCCATACATCAAGTTTTGTTGCAGGATCAGTAGATGGAGTAGGGGGGGCCGCGGCTCCATCCACGGATGTTTTCGCCAGATACCAACGGTTCCGATAAAGAAAAACTAAAACAGCCCAAGTCAGTGGTAATGAGAGTAAGGCTGGTACAGCCGAAGCTTGGAGTAACCCAACAAATGAAATATCTAGCCCTTGGGCTGCGATCATATTTTGTGGGCTACCGATCAAGGAGCCAGAAGCGCCATTATTTGCAGCAAAGCAAAACCCTAACAAAAAAGGCACAGGGTTTAATCCCCGTGACAATGTAATAGAAACTAATAATGGGGTCATTGCCACCACAACAACATCATTGGTCAATAAAGCAGAAAGTAAACCACCTACAGCAATGAGTACAGCGAGTAACACAGGGGCACTGACTTTGAGCATGGCAACGCGGTTTGCCGTCCAGCTATAAAATCCAGATACGACAAAAGAGGCGGAAACCACCATCAACCCAAATAGCATGCCAATAGTACGATAATCGATCGCATTCCATGCTTGAGGAGGGGTAATACTACCGACAGCCATCATGGCTAAGGCACCAATAACAGCAGCACCGGTTCTATCCACTTTAAAACCGGGGAGCTTACCAAACCCCATCGCAATATAAACAAGTAAAAAGATAATGATTGTGAGGCTCATAAACCATTCACTCATATTAGTAAAATTACGGGTAATTTAGCGGTGAAGGATCAATGAAGCAAGTTAGAATAACCTTTAAATAATAATAAGTTGTGAAAAGTCATTTAATGATAATCCTAATCAGTCTGGCTTAAATAAAAAATATTCGATGGATGGCGATCATAACCGTTGAATAGCATTCACAGCAGGTTTATTGGGCAAAGGTTCAATCACATAACATAGGCTATGGTGTTAGCATGAATAGGCAGCAAATTGCAGTAAAACTTCTTACTGATGGGAAACCAATGGTCCAATAAATGACGCGATAAAAGGGTTCCATTGGTTAGTGCGGAATGTAGATCAAACTAGAATGGGAGAGTTCACTCGATTGCCATTATACTTCCGTTCTCCCAATATATCTTTCTTTCAGTAATGAGGCGTGGATTGCAATATCCAATATCGGTGATGGTGGCAAATAGTTCGCTTGCCCAAGTTGCTGCATGGCATCAATTAAAGGGTTATCAACTCCTAAAGCATAATCTGCCAATAATGTTCCTGCTATGGTTTGTTTTGAGATCCCAGCGCCATTACAACCGCCCGCGCTATACACGCCTTTCATGAGTTTGCCCCAAATAGGAGCACCATTTCTGGTAACGCTGATTGTACCGGACCAAGTATTTGTTATCGGAACGTCGGCTAATTGCGGGTAGATTTTATTGAATAGCTGTTGATGCTGTTGTGTCACTCGATAAGTTTGTTCTGCACTGATCCGCCCACATATCGCAGGGGTAACATGCTGGCGGATCAATATACGCTGATCTTTGGTATAGCGTAACGTTGCGCCAGCAATAGCATTCACAGGTGTTAAGCCCCAGCTCTTCATCGCTGGTAAGCGTTGTTGTTGTTCGAGAGAAAGTGGGGCTGTGATACTGGCAAATGTCGCCATTGCTGCTTGGTTATGATTAATTGGTGTTAATTCTCTAGAGAGTGCATTCGTTGCTAACATAATGTTTGCTGTACGAATATTGCCATAAGGAGTCAGTACCTGTATGGTGGCGCCAGGCTGTATTGCCATAACGGGAGTGTAATTATACACTTTCACATTCTCAGGTAATGAGCGTGCTAAGCCTACCACCAATTTTGCTGGATTAACGAGAATTGAATTTGGTGTGTATATCCCTTTATGATAAAAATGCGTACCTAATTTGTGATAGAGCATCTCCTTATCGAGTAATTGATAAGGTTCACTCATTGTATTGAGATTATCGACATACTCTTGTAAAACACGTTCATTCTTTTTATCAACTTGGCAATGATATTTGCCGGCACTTTCCCAGTCACACTCAATCGCAAACTGTTCAGTTAATGTCGCGAGCTGATGAATGCCTTCTTCAAGCAACGTGCGATAAAATTGGGCTTTCTTTAGTTCGGCCGTTGAACTGCCAATATTATGAGGTAACCCAATAATAAATCCTGAATTTCGAGCAGATGAACTTTCGGCTGCCGTTGCGCAATCAAGGAGAATAATTTTAAGGTTCGGATTGTTGTGTGCAAGTCTTCTTGCAAAAGATAAACCCGCGTAGCCGGAACCTATAACTACCCAATCTGCGTCGGTATTTTGATTTAAGGTCGGATATCGGGGAGTGCGTGAAGTTTCATTTAACCAACCATTTTCGTTTTGATTAAATGGCACGGATGCGTATTTCATCTAATTTTGCCTAATAATATCTTGTGCTAGCGACGATATATGATGGGTATTGACATCATAATCAAAAGGTTAAATAACACTTAAAGATCATGACTATAACGTAAATTTGATTTTTTGATAGTGAAGAAAACTCAATTTCACATAAAACAGAGCGATGTTCGTGTGGTAACAGAGTGATAAAACGCGGCATATTGTTTTCATAAACGCTATCTATATCGAACGTATAAATATTCCATTAATAATCAGTTATATGTTGATTTTTTTACCAATAAGGCAAATAGAGAATCTCCATATTATTGGGGATTCTCTATTCAGTGATTGATAAAAAGGGATGTTAGCGAGGTGATTAGTGTTTTTTATCCTGACTATAGGGTTTAGATGCATCTATCGCATTTAAGCGCTCTTTCCATAGAGGATGGGTACTTAATAGCTTACTCTTCATTTCAGGTGATATGTTAGCCAGCTTGATAAATATTGATTCCATCATCTCTAAAGGGCGTTCTTGTTTTAACATATACTCAATAGCAAATTGGTCAGCTTCTAATTCCATATCCCGAGAGTAGCTCAATGTCATTAATTGATTACCTGAATTTAACAATATGTCTTCAATCCCTGATGATTTGCGCAGTATCCACATGCTGACAAATTTTAACGATGATGAACTCACTAAAGAATTCATTATATGATGATGATAATGATGGCCCATTTCATGTAATAAAACGGAAACAAGTTCATTTTCATCTTCAATTAAGTTAACTAACTCATCAGTAATGATGATTGTACCGTCAGTTAATGTTAATGCGTTGGCTTGTTTCGGGTAGTCTCTAAAAATAAGCCGTGGTTTTAAATCATAATTATTAAATTCTTGAGGTGTAATTCTTTCAAATAGCGCCTTAAGTTCTTGCTGCTTTTTTAATGGCAATTTACTTGGTTCAAGTACACTTTCATCTAAGAGTACGAGTGTTTCTTGGCCAAGGTGCATTTGAATTCGAACAGGAGTCTCTTTAGCAATAATCGATGCCATTGATGGTAGAAAGAATTGGAAAAAGAGATATACCATAGGAATAATACAGGCTAGTAAATACAGGCTAGCCATTTTATAACGTTCTAAAAAGTGAATAACACCAAAATGGAGTTTGCCTTTTTTCAGAACGAGTTTGTTACGTAAATGTTGCTCTTTATCACAGGTAAAACATCCACCATCAGAAAAATAGATAGAGTCTGGTAGTGTTCCTAGTGGTTTTGATAAATGAATATCTTGGTATAGATATGTTTTAACTTCATCGTTAACGTGAAGAGTAATTTGATGCTTATCATTATCTAACTCAATAAAGGCACTGTGTTTCAGTGTCTTTTTATTATAAGTATATTCACCCACTATGTTCACAACGATAATCCAAAGTCGAAGGAATCAAGCGTTTCATCATGAAAAGAATTGGAGTGAGTCTCATCATGAGCGAGTTCATTCTCTAGAGACATATCGCCTGTAATTTTAGTGTTCATGGCGAAATATCGTGCATGGCGAATTTGAGCAATAGGCGTAGCTAACCCTAGCGTAAATATAATAATAAGACTATTAGAGAACAGTAAAATTAGGTAAGAAAAATAGGTGATGGATGAGCTAAATTTTAGCTCGTTACTGAATTCTAATTTATTGAAAAACTCACGTCTCATCATGATATGAATGTAACTATAAGAGAAGAAAAACCCTACGTATAAGTATAAATATATGAATAAAAACAAAAAAACAGGTGGTTCTAACTCACTGAAGTTGCTTTCGTGTATGATAACGGTTTTTATCATAGAGATGATGCTAAACCCGCTTAAGATGATGAAAGGAACCAGTATTAAAAAAGCGATACTATAAATTTTAGCCACTGCCCGATAATTCATTTTTAGCTTAAATGCAGATTTGCCAAAGTAAAAGTTATTTGCGAAATACTCATACAATTGTTTGGTTCTTATTGCAAAAATGGCATATAAAGAAATCGCTATTAATAACAAAGTCGCGTATGTGCCGATAAAGTATCTACTCAGATTTATATGTTCATTGGTATTCGCTGAACTAAAGATAGCGATTAAACCTATGACTTGTCCTACCAAGAATGAAAAAGCAATTGCACCTAATAAAAGTAATAATGGAAGGATAAAAAAGTGCCAATACCCTTTTTTATAACTGCCGAGAAAATTAAATCTTACATTTCTATAGCTTGTCATAATGGCATGGAAACGACATGAGCGAATCATAAAGTAAGGTAGCATCAAGAAAAATAGGGACAGAATAACATATGCTATTGGTTGGAAAAGATAGTTAACGGCTAAATATAATGCAAAAAAGAAAAATATAATAAGCCTAGATACTAGAATCCTTACAGGTGAAGCATGATACTCAAGACGTGAGCCATTAACCTCAGTATTACCTAAGAAGTAGCGTCGGGTTCTGACGGTGGCCCAAGCTGAATATATACCTAGAGTGAGTATCGTCAATAAAACATTCACTATCCATATAAAGAAATACTCAGTATTGTCACCATGAAATTTAACATGATGAACTTGACTACGTATATCTTCCTTTTCAATATCGATATCCAAAAGGTTTTTTGTTGCGTTTTCCATAAGGTTACTCTATTTATGTTTTATTTACAGTGTGCTGGGGATATAAAAAGTAACTTACATTTTAAAACGCTATACGTAGACAATTAGGCTGAAACTAATGAGATATAACGCATAGTGATGTGTATTTAGATGAAAATGACAGTGGTTAGTGAATTTTCAAGTATAAAATACAGCAAGCTAAATATGATACAACGGTTTATTCGTTAAAAATGTAAATTCCCAGCTTTACCAATCACAAATTTTGTGACTTAATCTAAATTATTATTAAGTAAAACTCAATATAAATAAATCATCATATGAGAATTTTTATCTTCATAAAGGGACAACTTATGGTTGTTTATTAGCTTTAATAGAGTAAAAGAGTTAATTCAAGAATTATCCTATTTTGAGTGAATGTACTGTATGATTCACACTTTATATGGGACATGTCTGGATTTGATGATTTTTATCATGAAATGGAAAGCTTTCTTTTTTTAGATTATTGGGACTGCCGATACTATAGTGGTTCATTTATAGCGAGTGACAATAGCATTTTTGATTTATCGACTCTGTTGGTTCAACATTGATAACAGTAAAAATCTCTTTATCTAAGGAAATAAAAATGATAGGTCGCACAGTTAATAGGGAGTGCAACAACTACCAGAGACAAAAAATATATTCCATCGGGATAGAGGATTTGTATTGATGTTACTTAGCTAATGAATAGTAAAAAATACGGATGTGTTATTTAGATTAGAAGATATGTAATTTCAGATATTAATGATGGTTACTTTCACTCTCCACACAAAATGGAGAATGAGTTAGAAGTAAGAAATATCCGAACGTTGTAAGGTAATTTATATCTTTTCAGTTAAATGGACATAACGAATCCTTCTTAAGGGCTAGTTGTAGGTTCGATTCCTACAGGGGACGCCATGATAAGCGGAATAGGTGATAAAAGGTAATTTGAGTTTGTTGAAATGCGTATTAATAATAATTTTTACTAAGCAGTAATCCCTTTCGTGAGGCTGTTATAAAATGCTATACACAATACAAAAGCTCATAAAATGTTTTAGATGCGTTATCAGAAAAAACAGTGATAAACTTAGACGTTGCAAAGCATTGCGTTAGGCAGGTGGATGCATTCATGGAGGATGCTATTTATCCTGTAATTAGATTTATTTTCTATCGACCCAAACGTCGTGGATTAGTCGGGATAGCTAAACCAGCTCCTTAATGAGTAGGCTTCGCCAATGTAATGATAGCGCGTTATGACATTCATTCTCCTCGCTCACATCTTAGCGATGGCGTAAACTTATTTTAACTTAAATGCGGTTGTATTGTGTTTTTTCACATATCGGAGATGGTCATGTCGGCTTCGTTATTGACAAAACAGAATCATGGAGATACCGCACGACCTAATGTAGCAGTTGAACAAGATTAGTGATGATAGCTGAGAACGAACAGCAGGCGATGTATTTGCTAAATTACATTAGAACGGAGTGTTTACAATAAGTTAAAAGAATTCTGCAAGCTTACTTAAGGCTTTTATGGCTGAAATTGCCACATCCTTATTGGGGTCCTTGCACAACTCAATAAGCCTAGAAATAGCAGTTTGCTGTTCAATCGTTGCCTTGTAATCTCCGAGAGCGGTGATTGCGGCTATTTTAACATCGTCATTACCTCTATTTGTTAATTCAACGAGTGTATGAATTATATTATTTTCCATATAACTTACCTTCAAATCCATATTTGATTTCTCATTTTGATATATTAAATGGAATTAAAGAATATTTTCATTCATTTATTGAGCACTAAATGAAATTAATTGTTATTTTAACTCGGAATATGTTTGGAATCTAACTTAAACGGGTAATGGATGTCACAGTGCTGGGATTTAGTTAAAGCAATGTGGGGCCTTGAATAACATGCCTTTGAGGAATCAATCGCTTTTTGATGGGGGGCTTGATTAATGTTGTCTATTAGCTATGGTGGCTAATAAGTGACTTTGAGATGAAAACCTTTTACACGCGCGCAAGCAACAAGGAACAGTGTTAACTTATTCATGACGAGATGAAACCGGAAAAGAGGCCGAAAGTAAAATACAGGCTTGACGTATAAAAAATGGTTTAGAGGGTATTAGCAGGCAAGTTGATTACTATTGTTAGTGCCTAATGTGCTAATACGCTATGCGGTGATGTAAAGCCGACAAAACACAGCCAATGCCGCAGTAATGCTAGATAATTGATAGCATGAAGAGCTGAACAGACTTAGCCACATTAGGGCATTGATACTCAATGTCGATTAATGGTGTACAAGAGAAAATCATTGCTGCTATAGGGTAACGGACAGAATTTGCCAGAGCAGTTCCAGTTTTGTCGTGCAGCAAGACACGCAAAACTAATGGCAGGATATAACTCGATAGTATGAAGTTTTTCTTTTTATCGAGTCTATTAAAACTTTGCGCCAGTGGACGATACATTAAAACATCAACCATCATCATCGGTTTGTTTATAGGCGTTATCTTGGAATTACGTTTAGTTTCATTGGGGTAATAAAAGTGTGTGAGACCCCATATTCCCCTGAGAAATATTTATTCAGTTTAGTATTATTTAACTCAACGGACAGGTAAAGCAGGTTTTTAGTGGGAGGATAGCGGGTTTATTGGCTTACAGTGGCGTCCCCTGCAGGAATCGAACCTACAACTAGCCCTTAGGAGGGGCTCGTTATATCCATTTAACTAAGGGGACATAAATTATGTTACAACGTCCGGCATTCTACTTCTGACTTCTAATTGAATCAAGTTGTTACGTGGAATTTCTTTTATAAAAGAGTAATAAACTATAGTTTTAGGTGATCTTTTGCGCGATATGTTAATGAAACTATAAAAACACGTAATGTTATTATTGAGGGTAATTATGGCGTGAATTGCTCATCCTATGCAGGGATAAGCCGTAAATCGAGATTCGCATTTTTGATGAGTAATGCTAAGTAAACTCAGTGAGCGCCGATGTTTATCGCTTATCTTAAAAAGCCCATTCTAAGCCTCGTGAACACTGTACTGTTTATTACTCCATTGTAACGGATACAGTTAGCCAATCGTGCATTTGATCACTTTTCTTATAAAAACAATATACTTAATAATGTATACTTAGCGTTATGGTTGCTTGGTCATATTGAGCACTCAAATTGGTTAACAATTATATTTATTTGGTTTTAATATAAACGCATTGGTTTATAATTTGAATTGAAGTGCCATGGCTGGTGGTACAGGGAATGGAGAGTATTATGAAGTTTCGCATGAGTGGCGTTCTTCTTGCGGGGGTTTTGCTTGTTGGGTGTTCAAGCTCAATTAATCCTGAAACTCAGGAGCGCTCAGATCCGCTTGAAGGTTTTAACCGAGCGATGTTCAATTTTAACTACAATGTGTTAGATCCCTATATCTTAAGGCCGGTTGCCGTTGCTTGGCGCGATTATGTACCTATGCCTGCACGAAATGGTTTAACGAACTTCTTTGTCAACCTTGAAGAGCCAGCCAGCATGCTGAACAGCTTTTTACGAGGTGAAGTCAGCCAAGGGTTTAAACACTTTAACCGTTTCTTCCTTAACACCGTCTTTGGTGTTGGAGGACTCATTGATGTAGCTTCAATGGCTAACCCGCAGTTAGCAAAAGAAGATCCTAAACGTTTTGGTAACACATTGGGTTACTATGATGTAGGTTATGGTCCTTATGTGGTGTTACCTGGTTACGGTAGTTTTACACCACGTGAAGAGGGCGGTAATTTAGTTGATGATCTTTACCCAATGTTGAGCTATCTGACATTCTGGATGTCGGCAGGTAAATGGGCCTTAGAAGGCATCGAAACGCGTTCCCAGCTACTCGATTCGGATGGATTGCTGAAAAATTCGTCTGATCCTTATTTGTTGATGCGCGAAGCATATTTCCAGCGAAATGATTTCTTATCAAGTGGTGGGGAGTTAAAAGCGACGGAAAATCCAAATGCCTCAGCTATCGAAGATGATTTAGATTCTATCGATTAATGACAGGAAGCTATCACTCTCTTTTGCTATGTATGGCATCAGAGAGTGATAAGAGTATTATTCATTGCCTCGTTTTCCTCGAGAAGTGATTGCATCAATCAGAGCAATAACACCTAAAACACCAATAAAGCCAACCGTAAACAGTGTTCCCATAAATACCTCCTCTCTATATCGTCATATTAACCTCTTTAGAATTAACGGTTAGCTTACGATTATTGCTTAAACGTTAATTTATTTTTCCTATATGCTAGCGGCGCTACGCCGAACCAGACAATGACTACATTGTACTAGGCGTAGTGACAAGAACATGCAGGGTGTGTGATGTTATGAAAATGAATTGCAAAACTATTTACAACGAAGTGATCGAGAAAGAAGAAATTGAAATAGTTTTACAGTGATAAGCCCGATAAATCATTAGTTAATACTAAGATAACATTCAAGCCACAATTTAATTTATAGATTTACAGGGATAAAAGTCAAGAGCACTTCAGGTCTGAACGGCCTCAAACTCACTTTTAAGGAGATTTAAAGTAGTGTATTTTTCTGTTTTAATAATTAATGGGTATTTATTTTCAAGAAAACTGAATAGATAATAGTTAATTATTTTGTATAAAGGTAAATTTTTGGTGCGAGAGTTTTTATTTCTGTTTGTCCGTGTTTTAGGTTTATTGCAGCTACGACATATAAGATGGAGACAGTAACTAGGTTAACACTCTTTTTTATCCTTTTAGGACTAAAAAGAGAGATTGGTGCCAATTAAAATGAGTTATCGTTTTCATTAATGACGTTCAGAAGATAATGGGAGAATCATTTAAACGATTATGTTCCTTAAACAAGAAACCCCATGTAGAAAAGCATGGGGTTAGCTAACGGTTTGGCAGAGGGATCATCCCCTGTTATTTATTTGCATCGACACAATTAGAATGTGTAGTTGAAGTTCACACCATACAACCAGGCTGACCCTTCAGATTTAAACTCATAAGCAGGAAGTGGCAGTGCGTTAGTTTCTACTAACTTCTCAGATATGTTGACTTTTTTACCGTACATATAAGAAATACCCAAGTCTACAGAAGCATTTTCATTAAATGCATAGGTTGTACCCGCACTTAACCAATAGCGATCTTGGTCTGGGATGGAAATTGAACGGTATTTTGTCGGTACAGGGCTTTCGTCATAGGCGATACCTGTACGGAATGTCCAGTTATCATCATAGTAATAGGTTGTACCTACAGCGAAACGCCAAGCATCTTTAAAGTTTTCAGCCTTGTGGAATAATTGCTTTCCATCACTACTACGATATGCTGTTAAATCTTTGAATTCACTCCAGCCAGTATAAGCTACGCTGTAGTGCAATGCCCATTTTGGAGCAACTTTATGGTAACCTGAGAACTCCCAAATATCAGGAAGGTTTAGGTCAAGCTTACCTTTGATTTTTTCACCATCAGTGCCGACAATACCAGCGCCATTAAGGTAAGGGTTATTACTTGGAAGGTCATTTGAGTACTTACCATCTTTAAACTTGACGGTAACTTTAGAACGATAGGTTAAACTAAAACGGTTATCTGGATTGAGTTCGTAGAGGATACCTGCGTTCCAGCCGTAGCCCCAATCATCGCCTGTCAGTTTTGCCATTGTTGTACTAGCAGGAATAGGGGGTAATCCAAGTTTTGGTGTTAATTTACCTAAATCACCTGCATGGCGAGTGATTTCAGCATCGGCATAAACCGCATTGACACCTAAACCAAAACTAAAGTTATCATTTAAACGGTATGCACCACTTAAATTTAAGTTGGCTGTTTTCAGGTCAGTTTTACCGCCAATAGGGCCTGCTGCATAGTTTTTACTAAAGTCAGTTGCGAGGCCAAAGTTGGTGGTCATTGATGTACCTACCGCCCACTTATCATTGATAGGGAAAATGAAATGCGCGTTAGGCACGAGAGCGCTTGGTGCAATATCATTTGCGGTTAAGTTACTGCCTAAAGGAGATGCTCCACGCCCTTTAATATCAACACTTGGGTCAATATAAACTGCACCGACTGAAATGGCTGGGCGATCAAATAACATCATTGCAGCAGGGTTACGACTACCTTCACTTGCGTTGTCACCGAGTGCGCCGGCTCCCGAAAATGCACGTCCGAGCGCAGATGTGGAATATTCATTAAGCAAAAAACCAGCGGCGCCCGCATTAGATGAAACTATTGCCACTGCTATTGCTAAAGCTGATCGAGTAAATAGGTTTTTCTGGCTCATGACCAAAACCCTCTTGTTTATTATGTATATTAGGCGACTTCTATCGCAAGAAGCGCAGAATTGTAGGGTCGCTTGCCTCTATGACAAATCAGACCAGTTACTAGAGTATAGGTCTGACCACCTCATATGTTGCAAGCATGTTTTTCGTTTATATACAAATTGTTTTCAAAATTGCGATGTATTTAACAAAATGGCAACATCCGTTGGGCGTAATTCTGTCATTGATGAGTATTTATGGG
Source organism: Providencia sp. PROV122 (assembly GCF_028482365.1). Lineage (NCBI taxonomy): Bacteria > Pseudomonadati > Pseudomonadota > Gammaproteobacteria > Enterobacterales > Morganellaceae > Providencia > Providencia sp. PROV122. The sequence goes on from NZ_JAMPQI010000006.1 coordinate 149,714, forward strand.
GTTAGATCAAACTTATCTCAGATAGTCAGGGAATAGGCTTGATATACACTGGTTTTTCTCTCTTTTTCAGCGTTATGATAGCAACTTAACAGTTTGTTGATTTGGAGAGTAAAATGACTGATGCGATTAACCGTTGTAGCGCGGAAGAAACTGCTGCTTGCTGCTGTGTAGATGTGGGTACAGTTTTAGATAATAAAGATTGCACTGCATCGTATCAGCATGTTTTCGCGAGCCATGAAGAAGCGGAATCTATGTTGAAACAGCTAACTGAAAAGGCCAAATCTGTTGAGTCAGAACCTTGTGCTATCGACCATTCCATCACCAATGTTGAAGGTGGTGTTGAGTTGTCTGCAAACTTTACTTTTAGTTGTGAAGCAGAAAGTCTGATTTTTCAATTAGGCTTACGCTAATCAAACAACTGATTAACTCTTTATCTCCTTCACTATAGTCTAATTGCGCTATAGTGAAGGTGTTTTTCTATTTAATTCCCTTTATTTTCTGCTCAACTCTTTTCTGCTTTCATTAATATTCATTAAGTTGTGTGCAAGCTCGCATTTTCTTAATGTCGCTATTTTCTGAATGTAACGTTTATGTTAACAATATTAAACAGGTCAGACCTCTTTAGCGAGGGTCAGTTAGCCACAAGCACTTTTTTAACAGGTTACGAGAATCGGTTAAATATAAATAAGTTACACCTATTATTTTAAAGTGCGGGTTTCACTTGTGGCTACAGAAACCAGCATGAAAGGTTTAGAGGTCATAAAAAACGGTTTATCACTTTTTAGCAGGAGCTACCATGAATCAACTTTCCCATCATGGCGAAAGCACTTATGCAGCAAAAGAGAGGATAGCAATTATTAGCGGCCTCCGTTTACCTTTTGCCAAGCAAGCCACAGCATATCAAGGTATTGCTGCGGTTGATCTGGGAAAAGCTGTTGTTGCAGAACTGCTAAGTCGAAGCGGTATTGAAAAACAACTTATTGAACAGCTGGTGTTTGGGCAAGTGGTACAAATGCCAGAAGCCCCGAATATTGCGCGGGAGATAGTGCTCGGTACAGGTATGAGTGTCTCGACGGATGCCTATAGTGTTTCTCGCGCTTGTGCGACGAGTTTCCAGGCTATGGCAAATATTGCTGAGAGTATGATGGCTGGTCATATCTCAGTTGGTATTGCTGGAGGTGCAGATTCATCTTCTGTATTACCTATCGGGGTTTCCAAGAAACTTGCAGCAACGCTTTTGTCATTAAGTAAAGCGAAGTCATTCGGGCAAAAGCTTTCATTGATGTCGAAATTACGTCTAAAAGATCTGTTACCTGTCGCACCCGCCGTTGCAGAATATTCGACAGGTTTACGGATGGGGGATACGGCGGAGCAAATGGCGAAAACGTATCACATCACTCGTGAGCAGCAAGATGAACTTGCGCATCGCTCACATCTGCTCGCGACCAAAGCTTGGGAAAGTGGTGTTTTGGAGCAAGAGGTGATGAGTGCTTACATGCCGCCATTCAAACAAGCCTTCACTCAAGATAATAATATCCGTACAAATTCAGTTTTATCTTCTTATGCAAAGTTAAAACCTGCATTTGATCGTAAACACGGTACGGTGACGGCAGCCAATAGTACACCACTGACCGACGGGGCGGCCGCCGTGCTAATGATGACGGAATCTCGTGCTAAAGCATTAGGCTATACCCCGTTAGGTTATATACGTAGCTTTGCTTTCTCTGCTATTGATGTTTGGCAAGATATGCTGTTAGGCCCTTCTTATGCGACACCAATAGCGCTTAAACGTGCGGGGTTGACGCTACAAGATTTGACATTAATCGATATGCATGAAGCTTTTGCCGCTCAGACGCTAGCGAATCTTAAACTCTTTTCTAGTCGCCAATTTGCTCAAGAAAAATTGGGGTTATCAAAAGAAATTGGTGAAGTAGATATGGATAAGTTCAATGTGCTTGGTGGGTCTATTGCTTATGGTCATCCATTCGCTGCAACAGGAGCGCGTATGGTGACACAAACACTGCATGAATTACGTCGCCGAGGTGGTGGGTTTGGTTTAACAACAGCATGTGCTGCTGGTGGGTTGGGCGCTGCAATGATTTTGGAGGTGGAATAATGACGCACCATTCAGAAACAGGGGTTCAAGCCGGCCTCGTGCATGAAGCTTTTCGCCTTGAAGTTCATGCCCAAACAGTGGGTGTCATTTTCATTGACGTACCAAATGAAAAGGTCAACACATTGAAGGCTGAGTTTGCACAACAGTTCCTCTCTATTTTACAGCAAGCACAGTCGACACCTGGTTTAAAAGGATTGGTGATCACCTCTGGGAAAAAAGACAGTTTTATCGCGGGCGCGGATATTAGCATGATTGCTAACTGCCAAAGTAAAGAGCAAGCCAGTGAGTTATCTCGAGAAGGGCACCTGCTTTTCGAAAAGCTAGAAAACTATCCTTTACCTATTGTTGCGGCAATCCATGGAGCCTGTCTCGGTGGTGGGTTAGAACTTGCATTAGCATGCCATGTCAGAGTGTGCTCGAATGACGATAAAACGCGTTTAGGCCTACCTGAAGTCCAATTAGGCTTACTTCCCGGCTCAGGTGGAACCCAACGTTTACCAAAATTAATTGGCATACCAAATGCACTGGATATGATGTTAACGGGTAAACAGTTACGCGCGAAACAGGCACTAAAAATGGGGTTAGTGGATGATGTCGTGCCTGAAACCATTCTGTTAGATGTCGCTATTGCAATGGCGAAAAAAGGTAAAATCCAACGCGCGCCTATTCATTGGCAACATCGTTTATTAAGCAGTAATTTATTACGTAATAAAGTCTTTTCCAGCGCCAAACAAACCGTAATGCGCAAAACGAAAGGCCATTATCCTGCTCCAGAGAAAATTATTCAGGTTGTCAAAACAGGGGTAGAAAAAGGGGCTAAAGCCGGATATGAGGCAGAAGCCAAAGCGTTTGGCGAGTTAGTGATGACACCAGAGTCAGCCGCACTAAGAAGCTTATTCTTTGCGACAACGGCATTAAAAAATGAAACGGGCTCTAGTGCAAAACCACTCGCATTTAAGCAGATTGGTGTGTTAGGTGGCGGTTTAATGGGAGGGGGGATTGCATTTGTCACCGCAATGAAAGGTGATCTTCCTGTCCGTATTAAAGATATTAATGAGAAAGGCATTACCCATTCACTGCGTTATAGCTGGGATCTATTAACGCAAAGAGTTAATAAAAGGCGCATGCTTGCTCGCGAGCGTAATGCAGTGATGGCAAAAATATCTGGCACGCTAAATTATCAAGGGTTTGAGCACGCTGATATTGTGGTTGAAGCTGTCTTTGAAGATCTTTCACTAAAACAAAAGATGGTTGCAGAGGTACAAGAGGTCACCCACGGGAAGGCGATTTTTGCCTCGAACACTTCTTCATTACCTATTCATCAAATCGCTGAAAATGCAGCTCACCCTGAAAAAGTGATTGGCCTACATTATTTTAGCCCTGTTGACAAAATGCCACTGGTTGAAGTGATCCCTCATCAGCAAACAGATGCAGAAACCATTGCGACGGTGGTGGCTTTTGCGAAACGCCAAGGTAAAACGGCCATTGTTGTGGGGGATGATGCAGGCTTTTATGTGAATCGTATTTTAGCGCCTTATTTGTGTGAAGCGGCTGAATGTTTAATGAGTGGCGAATCAATTGAACATATTGATAGTGCGCTTGTTGATTTTGGCTTCCCTGTTGGGCCATTTAACTTATTAGATGAAGTCGGTATTGATGTCGGAACTAAAATTTTACCTATTTTAGTCAATCGCTTTGGTGATAGGTTTAAGGCTCCTGAGCTTCTGGATAAAGTGAATAAAGACGACCGTAAAGGCAAGAAAAATGGGAAAGGCTTTTATTTGTATGGGCATCAACCCGCATCTAAATTGATGTTCTGGAAAAAATCTAAAAAGCGTCAGGTAGATAGCAGTATCTATTCATTAATCGGTATTCAGCCACAAAATCATTTGAGCAAAATTGATATTGCTGAACGCTGTGTGATGTTGATGCTCAATGAGGCTGTTCGCTGTTTAGATGAGAATATTATCCAAAATGCACGAGATGGGGATATTGGCGCGGTATTTGGTATTGGCTTCCCGCCATTCTTTGGTGGGCCATTCCGATATATGGATAACTTAGGTATTCAAAAAACAGTAGATACGATGAATCAGTTAGCTGAGCGTTACGGTGATAAATTCCGCCCTTGTGAACGCTTGTGTCAGATGGCACAAACAAATGAAACCTTTTTTCCAGCAAACAAAAGTTGAGTATTGTGAAGCCACTTTCAAGCAGCCATAACGGTGGCTTCTTTAATTAACAACCTGAAATACCACTTAGCGTACAACTGTGTATTTTAAGGTACGATGATGTAACCAAAAAGCCTGATGTATTTGCTTTAATATAGCAATCATCGGGTTTTTTATTGATTGAAAATAGAAAAAGCTAGATGGTCTCTAATGTAGTTAATTGGTAGGTCAGAGGGGCCGATGGGAGCGGGAGCAATAAGATAATTAGGCCACTGCTGCATGCTTTTCAGACAAAATTAAACGCAAAAAATTACTTAAATCATTTTATTTGTCGGTAGTTTGATGCAGAATCACTTTTCGCCCCACTGATGGTGACTCTGACAATAAATTATTTTAACAAAAAGATTAGCCAGTGTTATTTGCTAGGCTACTCAGATGGTGGATTATGCAAGTTTATATTATGCGTCATGGTGATGCCGCACTACAGGCCGCAAGTGATGCGGCAAGAGCGTTAACTCAAAAAGGGAAAGATGATTCGGTATTGATGGCTCAATGGTTGAATAAACGTCATCCAGAGATTGATCATGTCCTAGTAAGTCCTTATCTTCGAGCAGAGCAAACACTACAAACTGTCCGTGAGCATCTTAGCCTACCTGAACAAGCTACGGTAATGGAGATGTTAACACCCGGTGGGAATGCGGCATTTGTGGCAGATCATATTCGTGACCTAGCAATAATGGGAGCGAATGCCGTATTGGTGGTGTCTCATCTACCTCTTGTCGGGTATTTAGTTTCAGAGTTATGCCCTCATGAAGCACCTCCGATGTTTATCACTTCTTCGATTGCCTGCATTGAAATGGATGTGAAGCACCATAAAGCCCATTTAGATTGGATGCTCAGCCCAGCTCAATTACTCTCAGTCAATCAGTAATGGCGACCAGTTAGCCCCTAGGGGCTTTTAAACGGTCTGTTGTCGTGATGAAAAATGGCTAACGTTGTATTGTGTAATATGAAGACGCTGAAAATTGCTAGCGCCTAATGTGTTCTTGAGTTTCAATTAATAAGAGTAGTGACGCATTCCCGCCCCATTCTTTAGGTGCTTGATGAAAAGCAAGAATATCTGGGTGTTGGGCTAACCACAGGGGCGTTTGCTGCTTTAAAATATGCTTACCATGGCCGTGCATAATGCACGCACAAAAGACATTTTCGCGTTTACATGCGGCAATCAGCGCCCCAATTTCCTGTTTCGCTTCTAATTGTGTTAAGCCATGCAAATCAAGAAAAAGTTCAGGAACATAATCGCCTCGACGCAATTTTTTCAGCTCGTAAGGGCTAGAGCCGGGTTTCAAATAGCGAGTTGGGCCTTCATCTTCCAATTGAGGTTGAAATTCATCTGAAAAATAAAATGAAGCATCGATTTGTTCTTGTTGGACTTTTTTACTTGAAGGATGAGTGACTTTTGTTCGCACAGGAGTATGCAAGATTTGATCTTGTGCTATCTTTTTTGTGCCGCGAATAGCTTCTTTAAATAGATGAATGTCATCTTTGTCTAATTCAAATTTATTTTTCATTCGATTAATTATCTTAGCTAGCTGTTTAATTATCTTTTTCAGATAGTACTTATCTACATTAGTGTAACCTATTTTTGATGACGAAGGTTATAGCTGTGGATTATAAGATTTAACTAACAAAATTTTAACGTTATGGGCAGTTTACATTGACAATTGTAGCTGTATTGACTAATTGTATATACATATATATACCTGTTATCTATTGCAGTGGTAAATGTACTTATTAAACCCATAGGATCTGTTATGTCATTTAAAACACTTGCTCATGATGTCGTCTGGCGAAATGGCCGCATTGCTACAATGGATCTGGGATCTAACGTGGCATATGGACTCTTAGAAAATCACGATATGGTCACGCGAGAGAATAAGATCGTGGCGATTGAACCAAAAGGTGAGTTAGATACAGCTAATTGTAAAGTAGTGGATCTAGAAGGGCGCTTAATTACACCAGGTTTAATTGATTGCCATACGCATTTGGTTTTTGGTGGCAATCGTGCGGCCGAGTGGGAGCAGCGGATGAATGGTGTCTCTTATGAGACTATTAGCCAACAAGGTGGTGGGATTAACTCTACTGTACGTGCCACGCGAGCGTTAAATGAAGATGAACTCTATCAGGTTTCACAACCGCGATTAGAGGCGCTGATCCGTGAAGGTGTCACAACCATTGAGATGAAGTCAGGCTATGGCTTGGATTTGAAGAGTGAGCAAAAACAGCTCATGGTTGCCAAAAAATTAGCCGAAGCATACCCAGTAACAGTCAGTTCAACTTTGCTATCAGCGCATACGGTACCGCCTGAGTATAGAGATAAAGCTGATGAATATATTGATCTAATTTGTACGGATATTATGCCAACATTGTGGCAGCAAGGGTTATTTGAAGCCGTTGACGTCTTTTGTGAGACGGTGGGCTTTTCGCTAGAACAGAGCCAAAAACTATTTGCAGCCGCACAAAAATTGGGGATCCCAGTCAAGGGGCATGTTGAGCAGTTGTCCAACCTTGGAGGCAGCGAACTGGTTGCTAGCTATCGGGGGGTGTCGGTTGACCATATTGAGTATCTTGATCTTAATGGTATTCGTGCACTAAAAGAGAGTGGAACAGTAGCCGTTTTACTTCCGGGCGCCTTTTATTTCTTGAGAGAGAAAAAATTGCCACCTATAGAACTGTTGCGTGAACATCAAATACCAATGGCGGTATCAACGGATTTTAACCCTGGCACAAGCCCTTTCGCTTCACTACGTATGATCATGAATATGGCTGCTGTACTATTTAGATTAACACCTGAAGAAGTATGGGCTGGAGTTACTTGTCATGCTGCGAAAGCATTAGGTCGCGAGGCAAGCCATGGACAGCTTAAGGTCGGCTATCAGGCTGACTTTGTGGTTTGGAATGCGGTTGACCCCGTTGAGATGATTTATGAGCAAGGTAGCCAGCCATTATATATGCGAGTTTATCAAGGCAATATTAGTCATCATAACTCATAAGTGAATTAAAGTATCAGATAGTTTGCACGCTGGTGGAGTAGGAACGGGATGAGAATATAAACCGTTCCTTCAAATAGAATAATGTCGATAAAATCAGCTGATTATTAGTTATTTTTGTTAGAAATTCATTAAATCATAAAATTCCTATTGTTTGGTGTTGCCAACATTATCAATTTGTTGTGTGGTAATATATGCCGTAAGGGGTTTTTGTTAGCCTTTAATTGGTAAATAGACTTGTAGGGTATTTACAGAGGGTTAAGTTTTATTTGCGACTGTCAGAATATCCGCTATTTGATAGCACAACTTAATAGTATAACGGTAACCCTAAGTTTTTACTTTAAGGGTTTGGCATTTTACTTTTTAAAATGGAAACGATTGTGACAGCAGAAAAAAAAGGTAATAGAGACAACCCGATCCCGCTCTATTTGCAAGTAAAACAGTTAATAACAGAAAAAATCCATACAGGTGAGTGGCAGGCGAATGATCGTGTTCCCTCGGAATCTGAATTGGTCAAACAATTCGAATGTAGCCGTATGACGGCAAATCGTGCATTAAGGGAGCTGACAGCAGAAGGGCTGTTAGTTAGGGTTCAAGGGGTCGGTACATTCGTCGCAGAGCCAAAAGGCCAATCAGCGCTATTTGAAGTTCATAGCATCGAGTCCGAAATTCTGGCAAGAAATCATCAATATAGCTGTAAAATTATCAAGCTAGAAGAGGTTGCTGCATCGGTTTCGTTGGCTGCGGAATTGAATATCGCCCCTGAAACAAGGGTATTCCATTCAATTATTATTCATTACGAAAATGATGTACCAGTGCAAATTGAAGATCGGTATGTCAATGCGCTAGCGGCTCCTGATTATCTACAACAAGACTTTTTGACTATCACTCCTCATGACTACCTTTCAATGGTGGCGCCATTAACAGAAGGTGAGCATATCGTTGAGGCCATTGAAGCCGATGAGCGCGCCGCTAAATGGCTGAATATTGCGTTAGGCTCTTCTTGCTTATTAATTTCAAGACGTACATGGTCCCAATCATTTGTGGTGACTAGCACGAAATTATTATTTCCGGGGCATCGCTATAAATTGAAAGGGCATTTTACCTCTTAGTATCTCAAGGCAACGCTATTTTATGGGGTTGCTTTCCTAGCGTATTTTATCGAATAAATGTTGAAAATTACGGCTATATTGACCATGAGTAGAAGGTTTATCTTAATCTCATGGTGAATTTTGATATTTCCCGCTAAAACCCTTGAAAGATGTGAATTAATTGTAAATTTAATGTGATCTCACTGGCAGATTTAGAAGAAAATTTAACCACCAATTTGATGTGGTTTTTTCATAATCCATTGAAACATAATGTGTAATTATTATTTATCTGCATTTCATTCTCAATTTTGATGTTAAATAGGGTATTGATTGTACATGTATATACAACTATACCTATATAAAGACGTTATCAGTACAAGCTGAATCTATCGAAAGAGGGTATGAATGTGACAACGATAAATAATAAATACAGAAATGGTGATATCAGAGCACCACGAGGTAACACTCTCAGCGCGAAAAGCTGGTTGACTGAAGCCCCTTTACGTATGCTGATGAATAACCTAGATCCTGATGTTGCCGAAAATCCACATGAACTGGTCGTTTATGGCGGTATTGGTCGTGCGGCACGTAATTGGCAGTGCTATGACAAAATTGTTGAAACACTTAAAAATTTAGAGAGTGATGAAACTCTACTGGTCCAATCTGGCAAGCCCGTTGGCGTCTTTAAAACCCATGAAAATGCCCCTCGCGTATTAATCGCAAACTCAAACCTTGTACCACATTGGGCTAACTGGGAACACTTTAACGAATTGGATGCGAAAGGGTTGGCAATGTATGGCCAAATGACGGCGGGTAGCTGGATTTACATTGGTAGCCAAGGCATTGTTCAAGGGACTTATGAAACTTTCGTTGAAGCAGGGCGCCAACATTATAATGGTGACTTAACTGGGCGCTGGGTGCTCACGGCAGGGTTAGGCGGTATGGGCGGGGCGCAGCCGTTAGCAGCAACACTCGCGGGTGCCTGTTCACTGAATATCGAATGTCAACAAAGCCGTATTGATTTTCGCTTGCGTACCCGTTATGTGGATGAGCAAGCGACCGATCTGGATGATGCATTGGCGCGTATCAAAAAATACACCTCGGAAGGGAAAGCTGTATCAATCGCCTTATGTGCTAACGCGGCTGAAATCTTACCAGAGTTAGTGAAACGTGGCGTTCGCCCAGATATGGTTACCGACCAAACGAGTGCTCACGATCCTCTCAATGGTTATTTACCTGTTGGGATGAGTTGGGAAGAGTATCGCGAGCGTAGCGTGAAAGATCCTGAAGGCACAGCGAAAGCAGCAAAAGCATCGATGGCTGAACATGTTAAAGCGATGCTCGCCTTCCAAAAACAAGGCATTCCAACATTTGATTATGGTAACAATATCCGTCAAATGGCCCTTGAAATGGGCGTCAAAAATGCTTTTGATTTCCCAGGGTTTGTACCTGCTTATATTCGCCCATTATTCTGTCGCGGTATTGGTCCTTTCCGCTGGGTGGCGTTATCCGGTGATCCTGAAGATATTTATAAAACAGATGCAAAAGTAAAACAGCTTTTACCTGACGATAAGCATTTACATCGTTGGTTAGATATGGCGCGTGAACGTATCAGTTTCCAAGGCTTACCCGCACGTATTTGTTGGGTTGGCTTGGGGGATAGGGCGAAATTAGGTTTAGCTTTTAATGAAATGGTAAGAAGCGGTGAAGTTTCAGCGCCGATCGTGATTGGTCGAGATCACCTTGATTCAGGATCAGTTGCTAGCCCAAACCGCGAAACAGAAGCGATGAAAGATGGTTCAGATGCCGTCTCTGATTGGCCTTTACTGAATGCCTTATTAAATACAGCAAGTGGAGCAACATGGGTTTCATTACACCATGGTGGAGGGGTCGGTATGGGCTTCTCTCAACATTCAGGGGTGGTGATTGTGTGCGATGGCACTGATGAAGCTGCTGAGCGGATTGCTCGTGTTCTACACAATGACCCTGCGACAGGTGTCATGCGCCATGCTGATGCGGGTTATGATATAGCGATTCAGTGCGCACAAGAAAAAAATCTTAACCTACCGATGTTAAAAACACGCTAAGAGGAGCCGGGCATGACTAAGTTAACTATCCATCCAGGAAAAATGTCACTGAATGATTTGCGTATTGTACTTGCACAGCCTGTAACGGTTGCTCTCGATAAACGCTCTCATTTGGCAATCGAAAAAAGTGTGGCAACGGTAAATAAGATTATTGCTGAAGATAAGACGGCATACGGTATTAATACAGGATTCGGTTTATTAGCCAATACCCGAATCGCTGCAAAAGATCTGCAATCGCTGCAACGCTCTATTGTGATGTCACATGCAGCGGGCGTGGGTGAACCGCTTGATGACGAATTGGTTCGTCTGATTATGGTTTTAAAAATTAATAGTTTAGCTCGTGGCTTCTCTGGTATTCGATTAGAAGTGATTGAAGCCCTAATTGCGTTAGTGAATCACCAAGTTTATCCCTTTATTCCTGCTAAAGGTTCAGTTGGTGCCTCTGGTGATTTAGCACCTTTAGCGCATATGAGTTTGCTGCTACTTGGTGAAGGGAAAGCACGCTATCAAGGTAAATGGCTCAGCGCTAAATCGGCACTTGAAAAAGCAGGGCTAAAACCGTTGAAACTGGAAGCGAAAGAAGGTCTAGCACTATTAAACGGCACCCAAGTATCAACGGCGTTTGCGCTAAAAGGGTTATTTGAAGCTGAGAACTTGCTGCTAAGCGGTATTGTTTGTGGCTCTCTGAGTGTGGAAGCGGCATTGGGGTCACGCAAACCATTTGATGCGCGCGTCCACGAGGTGCGTGGTCAAAAAGGGCAAATTGATGTTGCAAGACTATTTCGTGAGGTGTTAACACCAACGAGTGAGTTGGCTCAATCTCATGAAAATTGCGTTAAAGTACAAGACCCTTATTCGTTACGTTGCCAGCCTCAAGTGATGGGGGCCTGTTTGACGCAAATTCGTCAAGCGGCTGAGGTAATTTTAATCGAGTCGAATGCTGTTTCTGACAACCCATTAGTCTTTACTGATAATGGTGACATTATCTCTGGCGGTAACTTCCACGCGGAGCCAGTGGCAATGGCTGCGGACAACATCGCGCTTGCTTTAGCCGAAATCGGTGCACTGTCTGAACGACGTATTGCGTTATTGATGGATACGCACATGTCTCAATTGCCACCATTCCTCGTTAATAATGGCGGGGTCAACTCTGGTTTTATGATTGCTCAGGTAACTGCGGCAGCATTGGCGAGTGAAAATAAAGCATTAGCACATCCATCCAGTGTTGATAGTTTACCGACCTCGGCAAACCAAGAGGACCATGTCTCTATGGCGCCAGCAGCAGGCCGCCGCTTGTGGGAAATAGCAAAAAATGTGACAGGCATTTTAGCCATTGAATGGTTATCGGCATGTCAAGGGATCGACTTTCGTGAGGGCTTAAAATCAAGCGAGGTATTAGAAAAAGCCCGTCACATATTGCGTGATAAAGTCGCGTATTATGATAAAGACCGCTATTTTGCCCCTGATATTGATGCGGCAATTCAGCTCATTACGGAACAAAAGCTATCAACATTGTTCCCTGAAAACTCGGTTTTTCCTAAATAATACATCACGCAAATAATAAGCGGTCGGCAATGTATCGGCCGCTTGTAGTATTTATCTGCACGACCATTATTAAAAATAGTACCCATTAATCTTCAAGCGACATGAGAGATAGATATCTGTCTGTCACCTTAGTGAGCTAGTGTCTACTCATCATTCTGATAAGTAGCTTGAATGATTTAGGGTATATAAAAAACGAAGGATAAATCATGCAAAGCACAACAAAACTTACGCGTGGACTTTCTGCGCGTCACATCCGGTTTATGGCCCTCGGGGCAGCGATTGGTACAGGTCTTTTTTATGGTTCAGCAAAAGCGATTGAAACGGCAGGCCCTGCGGTTTTAATTGCTTATATTATTGGTGGCGCGGCAGTTTTTATGGTGATGCGCGCCCTAGGGGAAATGGCGGTACATAACCCCCTTGCTGGCTCCTTCTCACAGTATGCAAGTCACTATTTAGGTCCACGAGCAGGTTTTTTTGCTGGTTGGACATATGTTTTTGAAATGCTCATTGTCTGCTTAGCAGACGTCACCGCATTTGGTTTTTATATGAAGCTCTGGTTTCCTGAGGTCGCTCAGTGGATCTGGGTTTTGAGTATCATCTGTTTTATCGGGGCAATTAACCTTTGTCATGTAAAAGTATTTGGTGAAATGGAGTTCTGGCTCTCTATCATCAAAATTGTTGCAATTATCGCGATGATCATCGGCGGTGCGGCGATTATGGTGTTTGGCTTTGGGCAAGCCTCTGAGCATGCAGTCGGTATTACAAACCTATTTGAGCACGGTGGCTTTATGCCAAATGGGATCGGAGGGGTTATCGCATCGTTTGCCGTGGTAATGTTCGCCTTTGGGGGCATTGAAGTCATTGGTATTACGGCAAGTGAAGCTAAAAATCCTGACGTAACAATTCCTCGTGCTATCAATGCGGTACCAATTCGTATCCTACTCTTTTATGTCTTAACTTTATTTGTCTTAATGTGTATCTACCCTTGGAATCAAATTGGTCACCAAGGCAGTCCATTCGTACAAATTTTTGATAGCCTAGGCATTGCATCGGCTGCAAACATTTTGAACGTGGTAGTGATCACCGCAGCAATCTCCGCTATCAACAGTGACATCTTTGGGGCGGGCCGTATGATGTATGGTATGGCACACGAAGGGCAGGCACCGAAAGTATTCACTAAACTGACCAAAAATGGTGTGCCATGGATGACCGTACTGGTGATGTCAATTATTTTGCTGGTTGGGGTGGTATTGAATTATCTGATCCCTGAAAAAGTGTTCTTAGTGATTGCATCGATTGCAACCTTTGCCACGATTTGGGTATGGCTGATGATCTTGGTATCACAGGTAGCCATGCGCCGCAAAATGACGCCAGAGCAGGTGAGTAAACTGAAATTCCCTGTACCATTATGGCCAGTTGGTCCAGCACTTGCCATCATATTTATGCTATTTATCTTTGGGGTACTCGGTTATTTTGAAGATACACGTATTGCTTTATATGTGGGTATTGTTTGGTTGGTGATTTTAGCCGTCGTTTATGCACTGTGGGTTAAACAACCCAATGCGGAGACTGACGTAAATTACAACGCTGAGTCGGTAGAATAACGACTTATCCTAAGAGGCCTCCAGTTTAAACAGGGGGCCTCTTGACATTAAATAGCTTCCCCTCTGTTTTCCTCGCGATTTTATTGTATTAATCTGCTGATTTGTGTCTCACTTCGTGGCAAACTTGAACACTTTCGATATACAGTCTGGAGAAACCCTTCTTGGAAAAGATCTTCGTTGATGAAGCTGTTGCTGAGCTTCATACCATTCAGGACATTTTACGTTGGACAATGAGCCGCTTTAATGCTGCCAATGTTTATTATGGTCACGGTACTGATAATGCATGGGATGAAGCGTTACAATTAGTGCTACCAACGCTTTACTTACCTCTTGATGTACCGGATGAACTATTGACCTCGCGCCTGACCCCAACGGAGCGTCATCGTATCATTGAACGTGTATTGCGTCGTATTAATGAGCGTGTTCCAGTGGCTTACCTGACTAACTGTTCGTGGTTCTGTGGACATGAGTTCTATGTGGATGAGCGTGTATTAATTCCTCGTTCACCAATTGGAGAGCTTATCAACAACCATTTTGTTGGCTTGTTGGCTGATGAGCCGCGAACGATACTTGATATGTGTACAGGGAGTGGCTGTATCGCAATCGCCTGTGCGTATGAATTCCCTGAAGCGGAAGTGGATGCGGTCGATATCTCGACCGATGTGCTTGCCGTTACTGAACACAATATTGCGAATCATGGTTTAGAGCACCGCGTTATTCCTATCCGCTCTGATCTGTTTAGGGATATGCCTGACGTTAAGTATGATTTAATTGTGACTAATCCACCTTATGTTGATGCTGAGGATATGGATGATTTACCGGAAGAGTTCCGCGTTGAGCCTGAATTGGCGCTAGCGGCGGGAAGCGATGGTTTAAAATTGGTGCGTCGTATTTTAGCAAATGCACCACGCTTTCTGAGTGATGAGGGTGTATTGATCTGCGAAGTCGGTAACAGTATGGTACATCTGATTGAACAATACCCAGAAATTCCCTTTATTTGGTTAGAGTTTGAGTATGGTGGTGATGGAGTATTTATGTTGACGCGTGAGCAATTAGTTGAACATCATGCTCATTTTCAACTTTATATTGATTAAGAAAATATTGCGCGGCATTCTAATCAACCACAACATCAAAATAACAATCATGAAATATTAATTAGGAATTTGGTATGGCAGGAAATTCAATAGGGCAACTGTTTCGGGTTACCACTTTTGGGGAATCTCATGGCTTGGCTTTGGGGTGCATCATTGATGGTGTGCCACCAGGGCTAGCATTAACAGAAGCCGATCTACAAGGGGATCTTGACCGCCGCCGTCCGGGAACGTCTCGTTATACTACTGCACGTCGAGAGCCTGATCAGGTCAAAATTCTATCTGGGGTATTTAATGGTGTCACTACGGGAACCAGCATAGGCCTATTGATTGAAAATACCGATCAACGTTCTCAAGACTACAGCGCAATTAAAGATGTCTTTAGACCAGGGCACGCAGATTATACCTACGAACAAAAATATGGTCAGCGCGACTACCGTGGAGGCGGGCGCTCTTCTGCTCGTGAAACGGCTATGCGTGTTGCGGCTGGAGCAATCGCTAAAAAATACCTACAAGAAAAATTGGGGATCACGATACGTGCCTGTTTGACACAAATGGGGTCAGTGAAATGTGAAATCAAAGATTGGTCTATTGTTGAGCAAAACCCTTTTTTCAGCCCTGACCCTAGTCAATTAGAAGCGCTAGATGAGTTACTAAGAGGGCTAAAAAAAGAGGGAGATTCGATTGGCGCGAAAGTGACTGTCGTGGCTGAGAATGTACCAGCAGGATTGGGAGAGCCTGTATTTGACCGCTTAGATGCAGATATTGCTCATGCTTTAATGAGTATTAATGCTGTTAAAGGGGTTGAAATTGGGGATGGTTTTGGAGTAATTGGCCTGAAAGGGAGTGAAAACCGCGATGAAATCACTCGCGAGGGCTTCACTTCAAACCACGCTGGGGGAATTTTAGGGGGGATAAGTAGCAGCCAACCTATTATTGCGCATATCGCGATGAAGCCAACCTCCAGTATTACCGTTTCAGGTAAAACGCTAAATCGTGATGGTGAAGAAGTCGAAATGATCACCAAAGGTCGACATGACCCTTGTGTTGGTATTCGAGCCGTACCTATTGCAGAAGCAATGATGGCGATTGTATTGATGGATCACTATTTACGTCACCGTGGGCAATGTGCTGATGTTATACCCACAATGAAACCATTTTCAGGATTGTCGTAAAGAGTGCGTAAGGGGGCATAGTCTCCCTTATTGTTAATATGAAGGTTTGGATGACGCCTCCTTAAAAATACCTCATCTGGGCAGTGATACTCTGTGGGCTTGTATTTGTTTATCAGCGGCAGAGTAGATTACGTATCGCCGTAATGGCAATTCTGTTACTTGGATTAAAAATGGATTGGCTGACTGTTGTTGCACCTGAAATTTATTTATTACTTTTCTGTGTTGCATTGTTCGCGGGATTTATTGACTCCATAGCTGGCGGCGGGGGGTTATTAACTATCCCTGCATTACTTTCTGTCGGTATAACGCCTGTTGAGGCACTTGCAACTAACAAACTCCAAGCAGTTGGAGGTTCGTTCTCATCGTCACTCTATTTTGTTCGACGTAAAGCGATTAACTTACGAGAGCAAATGTTCCCCTTTATCATGACGATCATTGGTGCCATGTTAGGCGCCATCTTGATCCAAATGATTAATACGGATTTTCTCAAACAGCTCTTGCCTATCATGGTTATCTGCGTTGGCCTTTACTTTTTGTTAACACCGTCAATTGGTGCACAAGATCGTAAGCAACGTATTAGTATGCCTGTTTTTGGGGTTGCTGTTGGTATGACGATGGGTTTTTATGATGGTGCATTTGGGCCGGGAACTGGGTCATTTTTAGCATTAGGCTATGTGTTATTGTTGGGGTATAACCTTGCTAAAGCGACTGCCCATGCTAAGTTACTGAACTTTGCCTCAAATTTTGGCTCTTTAATATTTTTTATTATCGGAGGTCATGTTCTTTGGGTGCTCGGTTTTGTTATGCTTATCGGCCAAATGGTTGGCGCAAGACTAGGCGCTCGCTTGGTGTTAACGAAAGGGCAAAAACTGATCAGGCCAATGATTGTGATCATCTCTTTGCTGATGAGTATTAAATTGCTCCATGACAGCCATGGCGATGCTATCAAAGCTTGGGTTGTTTCATTATTTTAAAATGATTTGAATTTCCATGATTAAACATCATTATCAGCAGTTGATTGATATTTTTGAACAGTGCTTTGGCGAAGAGTACAACACCAAATTGGTGAAAGGTGACGATGAGCCAGTTTATTTACCGGCCGATGAGCAAACACCTTATCATCGCATTGTCTTTGCACATGGTTTTTTCACCAGCGCACTGCATGAAATTTCGCATTGGTGCATTGCGGGAGAGGCAAGACGCCAGCAAGTCGATTATGGCTACTGGTATTGCCCCGATGGTCGTGATGAAAAAACGCAATGTGCATTTGAAGTCGTTGAAATCAAACCTCAGGCGTTAGATTGGTTATTTTGTGTAGCGGCTGGCATTCCTTTTAATGTCAGTTGCGACAATCTAGAAGGGGATTTTGAGCCTGACCGTATCGCATTTCAGCGCAAAGTACATGGCCAAGTGATGGAATATTTAGCAAATGGTATTCCTGAAAGGCCATTACGCTTTGTGAACGCGTTACAAACGTTTTACAATACTCCACCACTTTGTGCAGAAGACTTCCCTTATCCGGAAGATATTTTTGCCTAATGACACATTAACGAGAGTAAGGATTAAGCATGCTTGCGGATTTTGAAACACGCATACTGACAAAAATTGATGATATGGTCGAACACGCAAGTGACGATGAATTATTTGCGGGCGGCTATTTGCGTGGGCATCTAACCCTTGCTGTCCCAGAGCTTGAACAAGAGAATGAAACCAGTGTTGATGCACTTTATCAACGTGTTGAAGAGAGTATTCAGCAGGCAATTAAAGGGGGAGAGCTCACCCCACCAGATCAAGTGCTGGTTTTAGGTATGTGGAAATCCTTACTGGATGACGTGCGTTAATCACACACTATATTGATTATTAAGAGGAGGAAGCTCCTCTTTTTTATAGGTTTATTTTATGTTTCATATTCGCCAAGCACAGCCGTGCGACGCAAAAAAACTCCCTACTATCGAGCGCTCTGCCGCGCAAGTATTTCGTGGTCATCATCAATTTGCTTGGATTGCTGACGATGAAGTGCAATCAGAGCAAGATCATCTACAGTTTATTCAGGACAATAGGGAATGGGTGGCGGTAGATAATGACGATCAGCCCATTGGCTTTATTAATGTCGACAAATTAACGCATAGCCTCCATATTGGTGAAATTTCTGTGTGCCAATCGTGGCAGGGTAAGGGCGTAGGTCGGGCATTAATTCAGCATATTCTCCAATATGCGTTACAACATCACTTTGACTATGTGACGCTAACCACTTTCCGTGAAATCCCTTGGAATGCACCGTATTATCAGCGTTTTGGATTTTCTATCATTGATGAAGAGGCTCTACCCACTGAGTTAGAAGAAATTCTACAACAAGAAATTGATGCTGGGTTTAATGCTGCTGATCGTTGTGCAATGAGGATTAAAACAGTCCGTCCGAATTAAGATAGCAGTAACTTACTGTTTTTAGACGTTAATAGCCGCATTGAACGAATGCGGCTATTTTTTGCTGTTCATTCATATCGCTTTTTAAGCGATAAAGCGCTCGATATTATTACGTCAATAGAGCACAGGATTCTGTTATTTTATGATGTTTTCTTGTGGCATCACTTTAACTTCACGGCCTTTGAGCAATTTTCTCACCCAAAAGCGGTTAGGGTGCAATGCGGCTAACGTTTCATCATCTAAAGGCAGTGGTTCATTAAAGATTTGTGCGGCGAGTAACTCACCACACAAAGGCGCGGTTGAAAGCCCTCGTGAGCCTAACGCCCCTAAGATAAAGAGATTAGGATAGGTTGGGGCGAGTACAATATTTGCCTGTTTTTCCATCTGTTCAGGTAAATTTTCATAAGCTGCCATTAATTGCGTAAAGTGAGGGATATTCCCCACTAGTGGCATATGGTCGCGGATCACACAGCGGATCCCTTGGCGAGCTTGTTGAGCAGAAACATCAACCTCTTCTGGCCAACTCACATCGGGCAAACTATTGAGCAGTTTTTGGCGATTATCTTGCTGGTCTACTTCACTGTATGCAAAATCTAAGTGGTTACGCTGATAACTTGCCCCAATACAGTGCTGCTGGTTATTGGGATTTACTGGGGTTAAATAACCTTCATAGCATAATACATTGTTAAGTTGGCTTAATGATGGTGTCGTTGGGATATGACTCACTTGCCCTTTCACGGGGGTCACTGGAAGTTGTTGGGTTTGTTGAAACTGGGTAAGTAAATGACCATTAGCAATGACAACCGTTTGATGTAAATATTGTTGCTGTTTGCCGGAAACATTCGCAGATAAAGTCCACCCTTCCTCAGAATGCTGTAATTGCTCAACATCGTGATTAAAATGAAATTGAACGCCTTTTTCAGCGAGATAGCGCATAAGGCTTTCACATAATTGAGCGGGGCAAAGCCATCCCCCTTTAGCATAATGAATACCAGCATGGTTAACATCAAGACCTGCTAACTCGGTTAACTGCTCACGTGTCTTTGCAGCCGCGAACGCAGCAGGCCACTCAGTTTGCAGCATCGCATCAATTTTTTTGCGGCTTCTTTCATGGTAGGCTAGCTCAGAAACACCGCACCACTGGCTATCAAATGGGATCCCCGATTGGGAAAGATGACGATAAAAGCGGTGCGCATAAGGGAACGCACTGACGAAAAAACGCTCTAGAGGGTTATCACGCCCATTGAGAAGTGGGTAGACCGCCCCTTGGCGGTTGCCAGAAGCATTCTGTGCCACTTGTTGGTCTTTGCAATAGAGCGTGACGTTAGCACCGCGCTGATTTAAGGCATAGGCGGTGGTTAAACTGGCGAGACCTCCGCCTATGATAGCAACATCGGTTGGTATTGCAGCTGGCTGACGAGCGAACCAAGGTGTCATCATTTCGTCATGCTTATCCGCTAAGCTGCCTGTTAACATTTCCCGTTTACGACCAAAACCTTTAATTTTTTTGATAGTGAAACCCGCTTGTTGTAATCCGCGTTTCACAAAACCCGCAGAGGTAAAGGTCGCAAAAGTGCCTCCTTGGCGGGCAAATTTAGCCATTGCAGTGAACAGTTGTTCGCTCCACATTTGTGGGTTTTTAGAAGGTGCAAATCCATCTAAAAACCAAGCATCTATCTTATTGTTTAAATTGCTATTAAGTAGAGGTAATTGTTCATTTACGTCACCAAACCATAAATCAAGAATGATTTCCCCATTTTTTAAGATAATACGTTGGTTACCGGGTAGGGGATCAGGCCATTTTTCACAGAGCATTTGGGAGAGTGGATCTAGCTCAGGCCAACGGCTGTGGGCTGCTTTTAGGTCTTCTTGGCTGAGGGGGTATTTTTCAAAACTGATAAAGTGTAAGCGTTGTAGTTTTGCGTTGGGATGATTTTGCTTAAACTCTTCAAAACATTGGCATAAAGTAAGAAAGTTTAACCCAGTACCAAAGCCTGTTTCGGCAATAACACAGGTTTCAAAAGGATGTGTTTCAAAGCGCGTTGGAAATTGATTTCCTTGTAAAAAAACGTAGCGAGTTTCTTCAAGTCCATCTTGATTAGAAAAATAGACATCATCAAATTGTTCTGATACTGGCGTACCTTCATCATTCCAGCTAAGGCGGGCTGTTTGCACGGCTGACTTTTTCACACTTATGCCTGTTCTTATCCAAATAATCATTGAATTTTAGCGCCGAACAGGCATCAAGGCTACCTTTGAACAAAAATGTTATTATGTTCGATGAAAAAAAAATACAAATATTTACCCTGATCGGACTTGTTCAGCTTACAAGTGTAAGCTAAAGTGACAACCTGTAATCCCGTACTCACATTATTAAAAGACATGAGGTAATGAATGAAGCGTGCAGTCATCACTGGCCTGGGTATTGTTTCCAGTATTGGTAATAACCAGGAAGAAGTACTGGCTTCTCTGAAGGAAGGTCGTTCCGGGATCACTTTCTCAGAAGAATTCAAAGAGGCGGGGCTGCGTAGCCACGTCTGGGGTAATGTAAAAATGGATACTGACGGTCTGATTGATCGTAAGATCCGCCGTTTCATGAGTGATTGCTCAGTTTACGCCTATCTGTCTATGGAGCAGGCAATTAGTGATTCGGGTTTAACAGACGAACAAGTTTCGAATTTACGTACTGGTTTAGTGGTTGGTTCTGGCGGGGGCTCTCCGCGTAACCAAGTTGCTGGCTCTGATGGTATGCGTGCAAAAGGCCTTCGTGGTGTAGGCCCTTACATGGTTACACGAGCTATGGCATCTGGGATCTCAGCTTGCTTAGCAACACCTTTTAAAATTAAAGGGGTGAACTACTCAATCAGCTCTGCTTGCTCCACTTCTGCACACTGTATTGGTCATGCAGTTGAATTGATCCAGTTAGGTAAACAAGACGTTGTATTTGCAGGTGGCGGTGAAGAGTTGAGCTGGGAAATGACCTGTGAATTCGATGCAATGGGTGCATTGTCAACAAAATACAATGATACTCCAAGCAAAGCATCAAGAACCTACGATACTGACCGCGATGGTTTTGTTATTGCAGGTGGCGGTGGTATTGTGGTGGTTGAAGAGCTTGAGCACGCGCTCGCTCGTGGTGCCCATATCTACGCTGAAATTGTTGGTTATGGCGCAACGTCAGATGGTGCGGACATGGTTGCCCCTTCAGGTGAAGGTGCAGTACGTTGCATGCAAATGGCTATGCAAGGCATTGATGGTAAGGTTGATTACATCAATACACATGGTACTTCTACCCCTGTGGGGGATACGAAAGAGCTCGAAGCGATTCAAGAAGTATTTGGTAATGACTCACCCGCTATTTCTGCCACTAAGGCAATGACAGGGCACTCTTTAGGTGCTGCGGGTGTTCACGAAGCCATTTATAGCTTATTAATGTTAGAGCATGGCTTTATTGCACCAAGTATCAACGTCGAAAACTTAGACCCTAAAGCTCAAAGGCTGAATATTGTTACGAAACCGACAGAGCAAGCATTAGAGACAGTTATGTCTAACAGCTTTGGCTTTGGGGGGACTAACGCAACGTTAGTGATGAGCAAATATAAAGGCTAATTGGTCTTTCACGCTATCAAATTAAAAGCGAGAACCTCGATTCTCGCTTTTTTTATGGTCAATCACCGCCGCCGCCACCGCCACAATCTCCTCCACCTGAATCACCGCCTGAAAAGTGGCCACTATGATTATCGTCAGAACGACTTGTATGATGATGGCTGTCTGAATCACTGCTTGGTGATAAATAGGGCGGATGTGATGATGATGTATTTGACGGAAAACGGAACACATCTTTTTTAATATTAATCACTTTTGCTTTGTTATCCACTACGCCAATTGTAATGACACTGACATTCTTAGTGAGGCGTAGTACCAATTTGCCATCGCAATACAGATGGACTTTACCAACCGCCTTCGCTAATAGCTCACCATTATCTTTATACGTTATTGTGGCAGGGTACTCGCTACTGATTTGGTATAGGTTATTGAATACAGTCACAAATTGATTATGATAAAGTGGCTTAGGCTGCCATTTAAAAAAAGCTTGTAACAATTTAAGCATAACAAATAATGTCGTCTAAGAGTGCTCACTGAGTATAAATAGGTAAAGGGAACATTGGCTGACTTGCTGAATGTTTAACGCCTTGTACTAAATACAATGTGATGCTCAGTAATAAAAAATGCCCCTAACTACCGGTCGGGGCAAAGTTTACAGAGAAATCGATGAGATAATATAAGCTTAATCCGAGAGGGTGGATGGTTGGTGTTGGCGCTTTTTACGTATTAATTTAATAATTGGTGGTAGAGCGAGAACAAGTACAGCCATTACCAGTAAGCATTGAGAAATCGAACTACTCCAAAGAATATCGAAATCACCATTACTGATAGATAAAGAGCGACGTAAATTTTGTTCCAACATCTCGCCAAGAACAAAGCCAAGGATCAACGGCGATAATGGGAAATTCATTTTCCGTAGGATATAGCCAAATATGCCAAGTCCCATCATGAGTAGTAAGTCAAATGTAGTACTGTGAACCGCGTATACTCCAACGGCTGATATGGTGGCGATTGTCGGTACTAAGAACCAAAGTGGCACAGAGAGCATGCGTGTGAATAGCCCAATTAATGGAATATTCATGATCAATAAAACGATATTGGCTATCAACAATGCCGCGACTAATCCCCACACAATATCCGGTTGTTCCGTGAACATGCCAGGACCTGGAGTAATGTTATACAGTGTTAATGCGCCCATCATAACGGCGGTCGTACCTGAACCGGGAACACCAAGGGTCAACATCGGGATAAATGAGCCACAGGCTGAAGCATTATTAGCGGCTTCCGGCGCTGCAACACCTCGTACATCACCGTTACCAAACTGGTTGTTAGCCCCACTGATTTTTTTCTCTGTCATATAGGTGATAGCACTGGCGATGGTAGCACCCGCGCCGGGGAGTACACCGACAAAAAAACCGATAAAAGAGGAGCGTAACGTAGGGCCAGCACAAGCTTTAGCCTCTTTACGATTGAACAGCATACGGCCTGTTTTACGGATCAGCCCTTGGCCTGTTGCAGTTCCTTCTAACATCAATAGAATTTCACTAACGGAAAATAGCCCAATAACGAGCACAATAAATTGGATGCCATCCGATAAATTGACACTATTGAAAGTAAAGCGGTACTCACCAGAGTTTGCATCAACACCCACCGTGGCGAATGCAAGGCCAATTAATGCAGCCAGTAGGGATTTAACTGGGTTTTGGCTCATCATACTGCCAAGGCACGCGATGGCAAATACCATGAGCGCAAAGTATTCGGCGGGGCCGAACGCCAGCGCCCATTGTGCAAGTAATGGGGCGAATAGAATGATCCCGAAGATAGCGATGGTAGAGCCGATAAAGGAACTTACCGCTGAAATTGATAACGCCACCCCACCTTTACCCTGTTTTGCCATAGGGTAGCCATCAAGGGTTGTCATAATCGCGGCAGCATCACCGGGCACGTTTAATAAAATAGACGAGATTCGACCACCATATTCACAGCCTAGGTAGACGGTTGCCAACAATATTAAAGCCGATTCAGCAGGCAGTTTAAGGGCAAAAGCGAGCGGTAAAAGTATTGCAACGCCGTTTACTGGCCCTAATCCAGGCAACATACCGACAACCGTACCAATAAAGCAACCGATAAGTGCGATCACTAGGTTTTGTGGAATTAGTGCCACTTCAAAGCCTTGTGAAAGGTACATCCAAGTTTCCATGGCTATCTCCTTAATTAAACAAGTTGCCAATTGGCAAAGTGACATCCAGTAGCTTGTCGAAAGCATAAAAAAGCGTGATACCTAATACTGGGCCGGAAATGATGGCAGCAATAGGTGTCGCGCCAAACAGCAACGCAATACTGATAGTCAATAGAGAGGTCGATAACGGGAAGCCTAGCCACTCAAATACCCAAGCATAGATAACCAATGAAAGGATGAGTAATACTAAGCGACGTAACACATATGCCTTAGGCCATTCAATCGCTTCTTGTTTACCAACAAGTAAGATGAATGCGCATAAAGCCATTAACGAAAGTATGGCTATCGGAAAAGGGCGGGGGCCAAGTGGTTCATAGGCGTATTCACTTTGTATCCCCCAGCCAATATAGAGGCCGATACCACACAATATTAGCCAGACAATGGCGAATATGCGTTGGCTCATTATTGGCCTCCGTTATTTCGCTAAGCCAAATGAACGAGCTTGTTCGCGGTATTGCTCGATCTCTTTTTTGACATAACTATCCAGCTCTTGACCTGTTAAGTTATATTCAAATAACCCGCGTAGCTCACGTTGTTTCTTGAACTCATCGGTTTGTTGGAGTTTTTTGAAGGCTTCAACCCATTGATTATAATCTTCATCTGAGACTTTTGGCCCCATATAGAAACCACGAATAATCGGCCACTCAATGTCGTAACCTTGTTCTTTCGCTGTTGGAATATTTTCAAGGCCATCACCAAGGCGCTTATCGGAATAAACGGCTAATACACGCACTTTCCCATCATTAAGGTAAGGAGCCATTTCACTCATATCACCCGACATGACTTGGATGTGATTACCTAACAGTGCAGTTAAAGTTTCGCCACCGCCTTCAAAGGCCACATAGCGCATTTTGCGCGGATCCACATCAATCTGTTTCGCGAGTAATGCCGTCTTCATCCAATCTTGGCTACCTACCGATCCACCAGCACCAAAGACGATACTGTTAGGGTCTTTTTTGAATGCCTCCATCAGATCTTTTAGATTTTTATAAGGAGAGTCTTCACGAACAGCTATCATGCCGTAATCACTTCCCACACTGGCGAGCCAACGTACATCATTTTCGTTGTAACGACCAAATTTCCCTTGCGCTAGGTTAAGCAGTGAGCCGCCTGAGAAAGCAACGATTGTGCCAGCTTCGGCTGGGCGTTGTGCAACGATGGCATTATAAGCCACCGCGCCAATACCACCAGGCATATAGGTAACACGCATGGGTTTTTCAATTTCTTTGGTTTCGAGTAGGGAAACTTGCACTAACTTACAGGTTAAATCAAATCCACCGCCGGGTTTTGCTGGTGCGATACATTCAGTACGCTCAGGTAGAGCCGCAGCTTGGTTAAGACCAGCAAAGAAAAGGGCAGCAGCGAGTGTCGCTAATGATGTTTTTTTCATTCTTTATTTCCTCACAAAAAAGCAGACAAAAAGAGATGTCATTGTTGTTTTTCTAATCATCATCATTGGCTCATAAAGCTTTCATTTACCTTTCATTAACAAATGAAGTTGTTTTTTTGTGATGAATATCAGATTGTTTATTATTAGTAGTTTTAACTTGTTAATTTAATGTTAATTTGTATTCATGTAATATTCTTGTGAGCCACCTTGAAAATATTGTGCTTAAGTATTTTATTTCTCAGGGGTTAATGCGAACGTATACTCAGTATTGAATGAATTGAGAGCATACAAATGAGAATATTATTGGTTGAGGATCATGACGAGTTGTCGTTATGGTTACAAAAAGCGCTTAGTTCGACCGGCTTTGCTGTCGATATTGCGAGTGATGGCGCGATTGCTGATCAATTATTACAAACAGAAAGCTACTCATTAGTGGTATTAGATGTGTCGTTGCCAAGGCTCAGCGGGTTAGAAGTACTTGCCCAAATGAGAAAACGGGGTCAAGAGATCCCCGTGTTGTTGTTAACGGCAAACTCAGATGTCTCAGATAGGGTCAAAGGGTTAAATGCAGGGGCAGATGATTATCTCACTAAACCGTTTGATTTAGCGGAATTAGAAGCTCGGATCAGAGCATTATTACGGCGGAGCCAAGGGCAGGTGAATGAGCCACAACGTTTTGGTTCACTTTGCTACCATGAAGAAGGCTATTTCTTAGTGGATAAAGAGCCGCTGGCCTTAACACCAAGAGAATTCGCAGTACTTAATACATTATTTCATCGTCGTGGGCGGCCTGTCTCAAAGACACAATTATTCGAACAGGTTTTTTCATTGTCCGATGAAGCTAACTTACAGAGTATTGAATTGTATGTGCATCGAGTAAGGAAAAAACTCACAGGAACCGATGTCAATATCAATACGCTTCGCGGATTAGGATACCGATTAGAGCAGTGTAGTGTATGAAATTAGTCTCTCATCCACGCTCTCTCTTTCATCAGTTACTGCTCTTTTTCGGTATCCCCCTCATTATGTTGGGGGGATTCTCCGTTTATACTCACTATTACAGTGCCAAAAACGCGGCAAATCAGGCTTATGATCGGACATTATTGGCTTCGGCTCGTACTGTTGCCGAGCGGCTAAAGGTTGAAAACGGTCATTTGATTGTTGATGTTCCTTATGTCGTTTTAGACAGTTTCGAACGAAATATTAATGACCGATTGTTTTACCAAGTGATTGCGCCTAATGGTGAAACGATTTCTGGCTATGATGACCTACCTGAAATTCCCCCAAATTGGATGCGCTCTCAGTACTATACGGCGCTGGTCTATTTTTATGATGCCGAATATAAAGGTTTGCCTATCCGTGTGGCCACGTTTTATCAACCGATAAATGAAGGTGGCATGATGGGAATGGTGCAAATTCGCGTTGCTGAAACAGTCTCTTCGCGGCATGAGTTTGCTCGTCAACTATTAATATCCTCATTAATGAGCCAAGGTACAGTCGTGTTCCTGACATTAGTGCTGGCCTATTTATTACTGAGTAAGCTATTAACGCCGTTGAAAAAGTTATCTCAGTTAATGATGGGGCGCTCTGCTAATGATCTCACACCTATTCCTGATATTCTGCCATGGTCTGAATTATCGGCACTCGTGGACGCCCTGAATCGCTATATTGAAAGGCTAAAACGGATGGTTAAACGCCAAGAGCGCTTTAGTGCCGACGCTTCTCATCAATTGAAAACACCTTTAACGGTACTTAAAACCCAAGTGTCGGTTGCCCTGAATAGTACAAATGAAGTTCAGCGGCAGCAAAGTCTGCATGCGATTAATAAAACCCTCGACAGTACGATTGTCTTAACTGATAGGTTATTGCAACTCGCGCGTTTAAAAGCGCATGAGAAAGAGGCTATTCGTCACTATCGCGCGATTAATTTAGTGGAGTTAGTCCAACAGGCTTGTTTTACACGATTGGGGCAAGCCGAAAGTAAAGGAATTGACCTTGGTTATGAAGGACAAGAGCAATCATGGATTAAAGGTGAGCCTATTTTATTGGCAGAAATGTGTGCGAACTTAATCGATAATGCCATTAAATATACCCCTGATAACGGTATTGTAACGGTACGGATATTATTAAGTGAAAACAAACAGCATACCATATTAGAAGTTGAAGATTCAGGACCCGGTATCCCCGATAAAAAAATCAGTCGCTCAATGGAAGCATTTACACGCTTAAATAATGCATTAGCTATGGAAGGATCAGGTCTCGGGCTTGCGTTAGTGAAAGATATTGCAATTTATCATGGTACCGACCTGCAATTATTGAAGGGAAGAGAACTCGGTGGTTTGTTGGCAAAGGTGGTGTTTCAAACTAGCCAGTGATAAGTCAGATGAGGGTATTAATATAATCAACATTAGCACCCTCATTGCTGTAATTAACTTATTTATTCGTATTTTTGTTATCAAAATAATCTTGTACACGTGTTTTGATCGCTTCACGTTGTACATCTGTTAGCGTATTAAACATGGTGACATTATCCGTATCTTTATTGAGAATTAATGCATAGTAATAAGCTTCATTGGTATTTCCGTTTAGGATATGTGACTCATAAAGTTTTTCTAAAGCAATTTCAGGTTCATATTTTAATAAATATTGATACATCTCAATTGCCTTATCTAGATCTCGCGGCATATCGTAAAAGCCTTCGAAATAGATATCAGCAATGCCGATTATATGTTCAGTAGGAAGAGTAAGCTCATTGATAATCTTCTCATCAGCACTTTCCCTCATATTGAGATATTTTTTGAGATATTGAGTAGTACGCTTAAGATTTTCATGATTGACATCAAGGTGAGCATAATAAAAATTATATAGATATTTAGCTGCTCTGATATCACCTTTTTCATAAGCCTTTTGAGCATAATCTAGAGCCTTTTGGGGATTTTGGGTTGTGTAATATTCTGACAATAACATGAGAACATCATCACGATTTTTAGACTGTGACTCCAATAATTCTACATACGCTTTCTCATTTATCGGGCGACGGAATATATAACTATACTGTTCGGTTCCATCTCTATAGGCAGTAAGTAAAGAGTTAAATGCAAGATCTGAAATGATAGGATCGCTTGAGCCTAATCCCTCATGTAGAAATTGAATCATAGACTGGTAGAGTTCAGGGTTTGCAGCGACTTTTTTATTATTTACAGCTAAAGACGCAAAGTGTACTTTAGAATATAAGTCATTTTTCAAGGTTCCCGCTGAGTACAATTCACGCTTTTTGCCATCATTCGTAATGATTTTATCAAGCGCAGGAATAATGATATTTAAATCTTTTTTATCAAGTAATTTGTTATACCAATAGGCCGCAGCAGTATGTTGTTGTTGCTCAATATACCAATGAGAAAGTTTTAATGTCGCATTAATATCATTATTTAAAGCCGGTAATACTAGTGTATTATAGCGAAGCAGTTCATCTTCCTGACAACATGCGAGAGGGTATTGTTTTAGCCACGAAATAGCTTCATACCAATTAGGTTCTGCGATCCAGCGATTTTTTTTATAATCATAAATACCATTTTGCAATGACCTAATATATGTGTAAGCAGATTCTTGATGGCCTTGTTCTCCTGCGGTTTTAAAAAATTGCCTCGCTTTTAAATGATCAATGCTGGCGCCCCGACCATATGTGTGTGCAACGCCTAGTTGATAATTAGTGGTGGCATCTTTATCTTTTAATGTATATTTCTCATCAAACTTATCCATTTCAGCGAGATAGCGCTCACCATCTTTACCTGATTTCTTCAATAATTCACGCGCTTTCGTTCGGTTCGCATTAACAAGGTGTAACCCATATAAATAATTTAAGCCTAAGGTGAGAGCAGCAGATTGATTCCCAGAGGCGATCTGCTTGCTATAATAGCTCATGATTTTAGCTCTGTTTTTTTCGAGCTGACCTTCATCCTCATAATAGGACCATAATTCATGTAATGCTTTAGCACTACCTAAGTTTGCTGCTTGATCTAGATATTTAAGCCACTTAACATTGTCTTCTTTTTGCCCATATTTACCAAATCGATAGACATCGGCTAGCCTGTGGGCGGCTTCGGCATCATTATTGTTGTATTGATTGAGTAGCTCATTGAATTTTTGTTGTTCTTTTTCAATAAGCTTCATATCGGATTCATAATTAAGAAATTCATAATTATCCGGTGTAATATGAATGCGCTTATAATATTTAAGTGCTTTTGAATAGTCTTTTTCGACGCCAAATTTACCATATTGGTAGCGATAACCAAGTTCGGCTAAACAGCGGTTACTTCCTTGGTCAGCGCATTTATTGTGCCACATCCAACGATCATCATTCGTTATCCCCGTGAGTTGGTCAAATCTATTATCATCAAAAAGAGTTCCGGGTAGACGGTCATCATCGACTTTACCATGAATAATAAACAGCATTGCATCAATGGAACCCAGTTCTGCGGCTGTAATTATGTCTTGATAATGTAATGCTAACGCCTTGTCATCAATTGTATTCTTGATGCTCATACGGTTAACATTCGCTATGGCATATTTAAACTTTGCGTCAGGGTTTTGCTTTAATAGAGGTTGAATAGCTGATTTTACTTGCTCATTATTAAGTGACTGTTCAACAAGAAATTGAATTGTTCCAGGATAGTCAAGAAAGTGTTTAAAGAGCAAGTTATAAGCGTTTTGACGCTCTATTGTGGTGAGATAATGATATTTTTGATCCGCTTTTAAAGTTGATAAAATAAGGTAGGCGGCTTGTTCTTTTTCGTGTTTTTCATATTTTATTAGCGCTAATGCATGATGTATATTCGCATCAGTAAAATAATGACTTGCTCTATTGTATAAGGAAAAAGCATATTCTCTATTATTAATCGGATCTTGTTCTAAAAGGTAGTCTGCATAGTAATGCGCTAAGCTATAATCTGGAAACAAGGCGGACTTATTTCTTTCAACACTTTCTCTGAGTATATCCATAACGAAATCTTTTCCAATTTCATCGGATACATCAAATTGAAAATAGAGTCGTGCTAATGCATATTGACTATCTTGTACTAATTTATCATTCGTAATATTTTCTTGTAAAAGACTGATCGCCTTTTTTAAATTTTGCTCTGTACCTAGCGCTAGAGCGTACTTTTTTGCGAGATCATAGTTGATTTCTGCTGATGGTGAGATTTCACTAGCTTTTTGAATTAGTTCAAATGATTTTTCAGGATTATAAAAATGCTTTCTATAGTCTGCATAGAGGTTTCCTACAGTGATCAGTGTTTTTGGAGAATTCGGATATTTTTCTAGCAGCATATTGATATATTTTTTGGCTTGACTATCAAGATACTTCCCTGGTGCATTATAAAGGTTGGTTGATTGGTCAATCATTTCGATTAATGCATCTTGATGCCCAAGTTCGGCAGCTAGCTGAAGGTATTTTTGAGCCTGCAATTGATCGGGTTTTAAACTTTTTCCATATTTGTCACCATTATAGATTTGATACAGTAAATAAGCTTTTTTTGCATAATGATCGTCAACAATCATTGAAAAAATAGTAGGGAGATTAACCGTTGATGATAAGTCATTATTGGCACTTTCGGTCAGTGATATTAAATCCTTTTGGGGGGCATCGGATTGAGAAAATGCATAACTAGGTGATAGTGGTGATATCTGACTTATTGATGGAATAAAACTTAGGCTTATCAATGCAGTTAAAAGCACAGTCGGTGTTATCAGTGGCTTAATATTAGGGAGCATGGTTATCCTTTTTCATATTCATCATAAATCAAGTTGTACTTTTATTTTAAACGCGATTACTTATATATTACCAATGCTAGTTTACAGTTGTTAACGCTTGGGGTATTAAAGAATAAACTGATCTTTTTCAGGAAAACCTGAAGCAAAAATTGCGTCAGGTTGTTTTAGCCAGCATGCCGTGATTTGCACGATATCTAACGGCAGTGGAATAAAAAATTTCCTTTTCCTGATAATATTAATTGCTTAGCGAATAACTTGTCCAAAACGGAATGTTTTGCTTATTTATATTTAGTTCAAACTATTCTAATTAATAGGTCATAATAAAAAACATAGCCCCACAAGTGTGGGGCATATGGATTACGACATTGCATTGCTTGAAGCTTAATTTTACTGCTAGGAGTCGTTTAAGCAATCTTTTTTCTGCTCAATTTTTTTCTTGCTCTTAAAAAGATGAGTCAGAGGGGTACGTAATTGCTGTGCTAACATAACACCTAATAATACCACGCCACCACCAATTAAATGGTAGCTTTGCAGCTCTTCACCGAGCGCAAAGATAGCGATGATTGCTGTAAATACTGGCGCTAAATTCATAAAAATCGAGGTCGTATTGGCGCCTAGGCGCATAACCCCTTGGATCCACAATGCAGGTGCGAGGATAGAGGCTGCAATACCCGCGAAGGCCACAAGACCAATGTTGTGACGGTTAAGCGACACGTCATCTGCCAATAAGAAATTGGGAATTAATAAAATAACGCCAAAGAAAACTTGTACATACAGTGAATCCCAACTTGATAATTGAATAGCCCAACGCTTAGTTAAGACGCCATATAAGGCATAAGCGGCAGAGGCAATCAACATCAACAGTTCACCGGTGCCTAATCCTTGGGAAAAGAGCGTTGCAGGGTTACCTTGGCTGACTAACCAAGTTAAACCCGCCAGCGATAACAGAGTACCGATAAAAATACCAACGGTTGGGATCACTCGCAGGACAAAAATACTGATGACAACAGTTAATAATGGGATTAAGGAGTTCATAATTCCCATAAAGGTTGCACTGACAGAATGAGCGGCATAATAGGCTAAGCTTTGGTAAAGCATCATACCCAGCGCCCCTAAAATGGCGAGTTGCCACCAATGTTTTCTGACTATCGACCAGTGACGCAAGACAGAGCGTAGCACAAATGGAGTCATGACAAGCAGAGCTAATGCCCAACGGTAAAAGGATATTGCGGCGGGATCGATAGCGGTTGCCGCGGCTTTATTCACTATCGCATTCATTGACCAAAGTAAAACCGCTATTAGCGGAAATAATAAATTTTTCATTAAAAGTTTCTCCCTAATGAGTGGCGTTAGTATACCGTTGTCAGATTTTTTATATATACTGATATCCAGACATTCGATAACGGTTTTCAGACAACATTTATGCAACAAGATCAAAAATCACCAACATGGCTGATTAATGAATGCAATATTATCGAACCTGTATTCATTGCATTGCGCCATGAACAAATTGATACTCAAAGCGAGTACAAATCGCATTCCCATCCATTTGGTCAATTGTTATATGTGGTGTGTGGCATTATGGAAATGGAAGTCGAAGGCAAACACTACCTTGCACCACCGGAATTTTGTGTTTGGATCCCCGCAAATACACAGCATGCAAGCTTTAATAAGCAGAGTGTGAAATTTCGTATTATCGATTTCGCGCAACGTTTTAGCGATAAATTATCATCCCGTGCTGGTGTGATTAAGCTCAGTCCTATCTTTCAAACAATTATGGCCGATCTTTATCAAAGGGGGGTCGTCGAGCCACAAACGGAGGAGGACATACGATTAGCCAGTGTACTGATTGACCAATTTGCAGTGTCACCTTGCCAAAAAACGTATCTGCCTATCACCAAAGATAAATTTTTATCGCCAATCCTAGCGTCTTTGCAAAAAGACCCTTCCGATAACACCACACTTGCGGATTGGGCGAAACGGAGTTACACCTCAGAGCGTACATTGTCGCGTCGTTGCCAGCAAGAGCTGGGAATGTCGTTTAGCGAATGGCGTCAGCGTTTACGCTATTTGCACGCCGTTTCTGCACTGGAACGAGGGAAAAGCGTACATGAAGTCGCACTGGATGTTGGCTATAGCTCAGCGTCTGCATTTATTGCGATGTTCCAACAGATCTCAGGGGTAACACCCGACCGTTTCCGTGCGAAAGAATAGTGAAATCACAGTAATCGCACATAGGCAATGTGCGTGGAACGTGGCAAAATAAGCACTCATAAAATGAAACAACCATACAGTAGTTTGTATGTTGATCATTGAGCATACAATGACATGATTGGGGCGAATAAAGTGAAAATTTTGGTTGATGAAAATATGCCGTATGCTCAGCAGTTGTTTAGCAAACTGGGTGAGGTTAAAGCCGTACCTGGGCGTCCAGTACCTGAAGTTGAACTTCTGGATGCAGATGCGTTAATGGTACGTTCGATAACAAAAGTTAACCGAGCACTATTAAGTGAAACGCCTGTCAAATTTGTTGGTACTGCCACGGCAGGTTTTGATCATGTAGATACGGCATGGTTGAAGGAAGCCAATATCGCCTTTTCTTCGGCTCCGGGGTGTAATGCCATTGCGGTGGTTGAGTATGTTTTTTCGGCCTTATTGATGCTTGCTGAACGTGACCATTTCGATTTGCGTGATAAAACGGTCGGTATTGTTGGTGTCGGGAATGTGGGTGGACGCCTCGCTAACCGATTATCCGCTTGGGGAGTGAAAACGCTTTTATGTGACCCGCCTCGTAAAGCAAAGGGGGAACAAGGGGCGTTTTTACCGCTGGAAACCTTGTTAGCTGATGCGGATATCCTAACGTTCCATACCCCATTGAATATGGATGGCGCAGATAAAACCTATCATTTAATGGATGCTGAACGCTTATCTAACTTACGTGATGGTACGATTTTAATTAATGCGAGCCGTGGTGAGGTTGTTGATAATCAAGCACTATTGTCTTTGTTAAAGCAAGGCAAAAACATGAGCGTTGTGTTAGATGTTTGGGAGCCAGAGCCTAATTTAGACACGGAATTATTAGAATGGGTAGATATTGGCACATCGCATATCGCAGGTTATACCTTAGAAGGGAAAGCGCGCGGTACGACTCAAGTTTATGAAGCGTACTGCCAATTTTTAGGTCAACCGGACCGTATCGCGCTATCATCGTTATTACCGAAACCGGAGATCAGCGCCATCACTTTTCTCGGTAAATTAACGCAAAGTCAACTCAAAAGGTTAGTTCATCTGGTGTATGATGTGCGTCGCGATGATGCCGCACTACGTGAAGTAGCGGCAATCCCTGGTGAATTTGACAAATTACGTAAACACTACCAAGAACGCCGTGAGTGGTCCTCTCTTGAAGTGCACTGTGATGATGAGCAAACGGTATCTCAACTTGCTGCACTGGGTTTTAATGCACATTTAATTAAGTGATCACAGCGTGTCTCGATAAAGGTTGGTGAATGTAACATCAACCTTTTATTAAGACGCGTAGATGATTTCATTTAATGGTTATATTTTTGGAGAAACAGCAATGACTGAAGGTTGGAATATTGCGTTATTGGGAGCCACCGGGGCTGTCGGTGAAGCTATTTTAGCATTATTACAAGAACGCGAGTTCCCTGTTGGCGAATTGCATCTATTGGCGAGTGAACGAAGCGCTGGAGAAAGCCTGCGTTTTAATAATAAAAGTTATCAAGTTCAAGACGCTACCGATTTTGATTGGTCACAAGCTCAAATCGCGTTTTTCGCCGCTGGGGAAGAAGCCAGTTTATATTATGCAGAGCGTGCCGCCCAAGAAGGGTGCATCGTGATTGATACGAGTGGTGTATTTGCGCTTGAACCTGACGTACCTTTAGTTGTTCCCAGCGTGAACCCTCATGTGCTTGCTGATTACCGTAACCGCAATATTATTGCACTAGCGGATAGTTATGTAAGTCAGTTACTTAGTGCGACGAAGCCATTGATTGAAGCGGCGGGTATCGGCCGTATCACCTTAACAAACATGTTGTCTGTTTCCTCCTATGGCAAAGCGGCTGTTGATGAGTTAGCGGGGCAGAGTGCTCGCTTATTAAACGGTATTCCTGCGGAAGAAGGGCGTTTTAGTAAACAATTGGCGTTTAATATGTTGCCTATGCTGGCAGATATGGAAGGCAGTGTACAGCAAGAACGCCGTTTAGTTGAACAAGTCAGAAAAGTTTTACAAGACGATGGACTACCTGTTGCGGTGAGTTTTATTCAATCGCCTGTGTTTTATGGCAATGCTCAAGTGGTGTATCTCGAAACATTTCGTCCTGTTGGAGTAGAAGAAGCTCGAGATGAACTGGAACGTTTTGATGATATTCAGGTCTCAGAAGAAGGTGATTATCCAACTCAGGTCACTGAAGCATCGGGTAATGATCGCTTAAGTATTGGCTGTATTCGTAATGATTATGGTATCCCTGAAATTTTGCAATTTTGGTCGGTGGCCGATAATGTGCGTTTCGGTGGCGCTTTAATGGCAGTGGAAACGGCTGAAAAACTGGCTCAGGAGTTGTTTTACTGATGTCAGAGTCAACAAAGTTGTCTCGCGTTGCGTTAGGCATCGAATACAATGGGAGTCGTTATTATGGATGGCAGCGCCAACAGGAAGTGAAAAGTGTGCAAGGCTGTCTTGAAGACGCTTTGTCAAAAGTGGCGAATCATCCGATTAATGTATTTTGTGCAGGTCGCACGGATGCAGGGGTTCACGCAACGGGGCAGGTGGTGCATTTTGATACCCCTGTGATCCGCAAAGAAGCCGCATGGACAATGGGAGTCAATACCCATTTGCCAGAGGATATTGCGGTACGTTGGTGTAAACCTGTCGATGAAGAGTTTCATGCGAGGTTTAGTGCAACAGCACGCCGTTACCGTTATGTCATCTTTAATCACCGTTATCGGCCAGCGATTTTGTCCAGTGGAGTGACACATTTTCACTATCCACTAGATGAAAAAAAGATGCATGAAGCGGCGCAAGCTCTGTTGGGGGAAAATGATTTTACCTCATTCAGAGCAGTCCAGTGTCAGTCGCGGACACCTTGGCGTAATGTGATGCATGTGCAAGTCACACGTCACGGTAATTATGTCGTGGTGGATATTAAAGCCAATGCTTTTGTTCACCATATGGTCAGAAATATAGTGGGAAGTTTGCTAGAAATTGGCTGCGGTAATCAGGATATTAATTGGATGGCACAATTGCTCGAACTAAAAGACAGAACGAAAGCTGCGGCAACTGCCAAAGCTGATGGCTTGTATTTAGTATCCGTTGATTATCCTGAAAAATTCGCTTTACCGTCGAATGTGATGGGGCCGTTGTTCTTAGCGGACGAACTGATGTGAATCTAATTTTATATACTCTAAATAATTTCAGAAGCAGCTAGGTGACTTGTGTGGGTGTCCAGAGTCAACAGTGCCGTCATTGAAGGTATCATGAGTATAGCATGGATGCTATTGATAATGAGGTTTGTATGGAGTTTATCAGTTTTATTATCGACTTTATTTTGCATATCGATGTCCATCTAGCAGAGTTAGTTGCTGAGTATGGTGTATGGGTGTACGGTATTTTATTTCTGATCTTGTTTTGCGAAACTGGGCTGGTCGTTACCCCATTTTTGCCGGGAGATTCGCTGCTGTTTGTCGCTGGGGCTATTTCCGCGTTAGATAGCAATGATTTAAACGTACATTTAATGGTCGCATTGATGATTACAGCCGCTATTCTTGGTGATGCTGTTAATTATGCGATCGGGCGTATTTTCGGCGATAAACTGTTTAAAAACCCGGATTCAAAAATATTCCGTCGTGTTTATCTGGAAAAAACCCATGCTTTCTATGAGAAGCATGGTGGTAAAGCAATTATTTTGGCTCGTTTTGTGCCGATTGTTAGAACATT
Source organism: Providencia sp. PROV122 (assembly GCF_028482365.1). Taxonomy (NCBI): domain Bacteria; kingdom Pseudomonadati; phylum Pseudomonadota; class Gammaproteobacteria; order Enterobacterales; family Morganellaceae; genus Providencia; species Providencia sp. PROV122. Next base: position 187,022 of record NZ_JAMPQI010000006.1, read on the forward strand.
TGCGCCATTTGTTGCGGGAATGGGCAAAATGTCTTATCGTCATTTCGCCTTTTATAATGTGACAGGGGCGTTATTATGGGTACTGTCATTCACTTATGCAGGTTATCTGTTTGGTGATCTACCCGTTATACAACAGAATTTGAAATTATTGATAGTGGCAATTATCTTTATTTCAATTCTTCCGGGGGTGATCGAAGTGATTCGTCATCGTCGTGCCGCCGCGAAAGAAAAACGTGTTGCGGTTGAAAAAAGTGATAATCCATAACGGATTTAAAAGTTTTTATCCACAGTGGTGTACCATTGTGGTTTAATGGCACAAAATTACATACTGGCGTTTTACCTGAGTGAGTTGATGTGGCAATTATTTTTGTTGCTTGAATTCGCTAAGGAAAGTCAGAGATCAATCAGACGAAAAGGTCCATTAATGAGCTGGATTGAAAAAATATTAAAAAAAGGTAACTTGACCCAATCAAACAAAGTCAACATCCCAGAGGGTGTTTGGACAAAATGTGATAGCTGTGGGCAAGTCCTCTATGGGGCTGAATTAGAGCGTAACTTACAAGTATGCCCTAAATGTGATCATCACATGCGTATTCATGCACGCCAGCGTCTTGAAGCTTTCCTCGATGAAAACTCGACAACAGAATTAGGCAGTGAGCTTGAGCCAAAAGATGCGCTGAAGTTCCGTGATTCCAAAAAATATAAAGATAGACTCTCAGCGGCTCAAAAAGAGACCGGTGAAAAAGATGCTATCGTCGTAATGAAAGGAACGTTAAAAGGGATGCCAGTTGTCGTGGCGGCTTTTGAGTTCTCTTTCATGGGAGGCTCTATGGCTTCCGTGGTAGGTGCACGTTTTGTGCGTGCGGTTGAACAAGCTTTAGAAGATAACTGCCCATTGGTTTGTTTCTCTGCTAGTGGCGGTGCGCGTATGCAAGAAGCGCTGTTATCACTGATGCAAATGGCAAAAACCAGCGCGGCATTGGCCAAAATGCAAGAGCGTGGGTTACCTTACATTTCTGTGTTAACTGACCCAACCATGGGGGGGGTTTCTGCAAGTTTGGCGATGCTAGGTGATATCAACGTGGCTGAACCAAAAGCGCTGATCGGTTTTGCAGGTCCTCGCGTTATTGAGCAAACTGTGCGTGAAAAGCTACCTCAAGGCTTCCAGCGTAGTGAGTTCTTACTGGAAAAAGGGGCGATTGATATGATTGTTCGTCGCCCTGAAATGCGTGATACCTTGGCAGATGTATTGGCAATGTTGACTAACAAGCCAAGTTTTAATACCACTGAAGATACATTAGTCGTCGAAGAAGAGGATGTGAAAATCGATATCGCCAGTGACGATGCTGTCATCGATGCTCCTGAGCAAGTAAAGGACTCTGCTAAGCATAAAAAAGATGATGAATAATCAGTTTACAATCCCTAATGCCGAGTCTCCGCTGGAGGCTTGGCTCTCTTATCAGACAAACTTGCACAGCCAAAATATTGATATGGGGCTAGAGCGAGTTGGCTTAGTCGCCCGCAAAATGGGTTTAACACAACCCGCACCTCGCGTCATTACCGTCGGTGGTACTAATGGTAAAGGTACAACCTGCCATACGATTGAATCTATTTTGATGGCTGCCGGTCTGAAAGTAGGTGTTTACAGCTCACCACACCTTGTTCGTTATACGGAACGTGTTCGTATCCAAGGTTCGGAATTGGCCGAGTCCGACTTTTGCCGTGCCTTTGCAGAGATTGAACAAGAGCGAGGCGATATCTCTTTAACCTATTTTGAATATGGCACGCTGGCGGCATTAACGTTATTTAAGCAAGCCTCATTGGATGTCGTGATCCTTGAAGTGGGTTTAGGTGGTCGCTTGGATGCGACGAATATCGTCGATGCAGATGTCGCGGCGGTGACCAGTATTGCACTCGACCATACCGATTGGTTAGGGTCAGATAGGGAACATATCGGTTTTGAGAAAGCGGGTATATTCCGCGGTGGTCGCTATGCGGTTGTCGGTGAACCTGATATGCCTCAGTCAATTGGTCAACATGCCGAAAATATCGGTGCGTTGCTGTTTCGTCGGGATAAAGATTGGTCATTTGAACAACAGCAAGATTGTTGGGCATGGCAGAGTCGTCAATGCCAATGGCTGAATTTACCACTACCTAATGTGCCGTTAGCAAATGCAGCGACCGCATTGGGGGTGATATGTTGCCTTAAAGAGATTGATAGCCAACTTGCGACTAAAATCACTGATCAGGCAATTCATGACGGCTTGCGATCGGCTCAGTTACCGGGGCGCTTCCAAATTATTGGTGAAAAGCCATTAATGATTTTGGATGTCGCGCATAACCCGCACGCTGCTGGATATTTGATAAACCGCTTAGCACAACTGCCTGCTGTGGAAGGGCGTCGTGTCAGAGCCGTGGTGGGAATGCTTGGAGATAAAGATATTCAAGGTACACTCACCTGTTTATCAGAGCAAGTGACGGATTGGTATGTGGCTCCTCTTACTGAGTTTCGTGGGGCGCCTGCCTCGCAGTTGAGTCAATATCTTGATTCACCACAAGTATTTGATTCAGTCGATGACGCGTGGCAAAAAGCGTGCCTTGATGCAACAGATAACGACATCATTGTTGTTTGTGGCTCATTCCATACGGTCGCTCACGTAATGATGTTGTTAGAAAATTCAAAAGGATAAAATCGGTGGCGAGTAAATTTCAGAATCGTCTTGTCGGTGCCATTGTTTTAATCGCGGCGGGGGTCATTGTATTGCCTGCGCTACTTGATGGCGATAAGAAATATAATGAAAATGAATTTGCGGCCATTCCTATTATTCCTAAACCTGGTGATGAACAGGATATCGAAGCTATTGCACCGCTGGCACAAAATCCGGCGTCAGGCCAAGCTTCTGAGGCTATGCTGTCAGAAGCGATTTCCGAGCAGAAGCAGGAGGAGCAACAGCGACAGCGTGAGCAACAAGCCGCTGCAAATTCTGCCTCTCAACCTCAAGAGGTGCCGAATATCCCTGCTGAGGCACCTAAACAGGTGGAGCCAAAGCCTGAACCTAAACCAACGCCAAAACCTGAGGTTAAAGTAGAGCCGAAGCCAAAACCTGAGCCTAAGCCAGAAGTACAGGCCCCACAAGGTAAAGCTTTTGTGGTACAGCTTGGGGCGTTGAAAAATGCAGCAAAAGTTGAGGAAATTGTCGCAAAATTGAGGTTGTCAGGGTATCAGGTTTATACCGTACCTTCACGGCCAGTCAATGGGCAACTGACGCGAATTTTTGTCGGACCAGAAGCTTCAAGGCAATTGTTAGAAGGCGCACTACCTGAGCTACGTTCAATCACGGGGCTACAGGGAGAGATTAGGGCTTTTAAGCCATGATATTAAAATAGGAATATCACAAAAAGCCTGAGCTTTTAATCAATTACAGCGGCGAAGATGAATTTTTCTTTTCGCCGCTGGTTTTTTTAAATTGTATGTAAATTGGTTACGCAAACGTTTTCGTTTTCTGTTAGAATGCACTCCAGCCACTGCCGTGGGTGCGAATTTTGGAATAAGATATGGTCTGGTTAGATTACGCAATTATTGCCATCATTGGCTTCTCGGCATTGGTAAGCCTGATCCGTGGGTTTGTTCGAGAGGCGTTGTCACTAATCACATGGGGTTGTGCTTTTTTTGTTGCTAGTACATTTTATCCTTACTTGGCGGAATACTTTACGCGCTTTGAGGATATACTGGTACGAAATGGTATCGCCATTGCAGCATTATTTATCGCGACATTAATTGTCGGTGCTGTTGTGAACTATGTCATTAGTTCTCTGGTTCAAAAGACTGGCTTATCGGGTACAGATCGTGTTCTGGGGATCTGCTTCGGAGCGTTGCGTGGGGTATTGATTGTATCGGCATTACTCTTTTTTCTCGATACTTTTACGCCCCTACCTCAAAGTGAGGATTGGCAACGTTCGGAACTTATTCCGCAGTTCAGTCATATAATCAGGTGGTTCTTTGACTACCTGCAAAATGCGTCAAGTTTCCTACCGGAGAATATTTCTCCGTCTGGCTGATGAGGAAAGACTAAATGTGCGGTATTGTCGGTATCGCCGGTGTTACGCCGGTTAACCAATCAATTTATGATGCTTTGACGGTGCTTCAGCACCGTGGGCAAGATGCAGCAGGGATTGCTACCATTGATGGCAAAAATAATATTCGCTTACGTAAAGCGAATGGCCTCGTCAAAGATGTCTTTGAAACGCGGCACATGCTCCGACTACAAGGTAATATAGGGATCGGTCATGTCCGTTACCCAACCGCAGGTAGTTCGAGTGCATCAGAAGCGCAGCCCTTCTATGTGAATTCACCTTTTGGTATCACCCTTGCTCATAATGGTAATCTGACAAATGCGCATGAATTAACGCGCCGTTTATTTGAAACCGCCCGCCGCCATGTCAACACAACCTCCGACTCTGAGATTTTGTTGAACATCTTGGCTTATGAATTAGACCGTTTTGACCACTTTCCGTTAGAGCCAGACAATGTGTTTACGGCGGTTGCGGCAATGCATAAAAGGTTGCGTGGCGCATACGCATGTGTTGCATTGATTATTGGGCACGGTATGTTGGCGTTTCGTGACCCTTATGGTATCCGGCCATTGGTCTTGGGGCGCCGCATATTAGAAAACGGCGCACAAGAGTACATGGTCGCTTCAGAAAGTGTTGCGTTGGATACGTTAGGCTTTGAATTCTTACGTGATGTCGCACCCGGTGAAGCGGTTTATGTGACAGAGCAGGGGCAGTTGTATACTCGCCAATGTGCAGAAAACCCACAATTAACGCCTTGTTTATTTGAATACGTCTATTTTGCTCGTCCAGACTCTTTTATTGATAAGATCTCGGTTTACAATGCGAGACTACGTATGGGGCAGAAATTAGGTGCTAAAATTGCCCGTGAATGGGAAGATCTGCAAATTGATGTGGTTATTCCAATTCCAGAAACCTCTTGCGATATCGCCCTAGAAATTGCCCACATATTAGATAAACCATATCGCCAAGGATTTGTCAAAAATCGCTATGTGGGGCGCACCTTTATCATGCCAGGCCAGCAGGAGCGTCGTAAGTCGGTGCGTCGTAAGCTCAATGCAAATCGTGCAGAGTTTCGTGATAAAAACGTATTGTTAGTGGATGACTCTATCGTGCGTGGCACGACCTCAGAGCAGATTGTCGAACTTGCTCGTGAAGCTGGCGCGAAAAACGTCTATTTTGCTTCCGCTGCACCAGAAGTGCGTTTCCCAAATGTGTATGGCATCGATATGCCGAACGCGAATGAATTGATCGCCCATGGGCGTGAAGTCGATGAAATTCGTAAACTGATTGGGGCAGATGGATTAATTTTCCAAGATCTGAATGACTTGGTTGATGCCGTTCGTGAAGAGAATCCAGAAATTAATGAGTTCGAGTGCTCTGTATTTGATGGTATCTATGTCACAAAAGATATTGACCAAACTTACTTAGATTATTTAGAAAATCTCCGTAAAGACGATGAATTAAAAATTAAAGATCAAAATGAAATTGAGAACCTAGAAATTTATAACGAAGGTTAATCATTTCTTTATACATATTAAGAATGCCAGCGAGATGATTGCTGGCATTTTTTTATTCACCGCGATTGATTCTACAAATACTTTTCAATAAAAACATTCAAAAAAACTGCATATATTTTAATCTTTAAATTAGTCAGTGATGAAAACAGTTGCTAACCTGAAATCGGTTTCTTGCTCTTATTTAATCACCATAAGAGATTTTTATTTGATTACCAGATACCAAAAGACAATAAAGATATTAGGCTCTTATTTGAGATAAAATAGGTAATTAATCGTTGTGAAATCAATATTTAAGTTAGGAATTAAAAGCACGTTATTAAAATAAAAATTTCCAGTTATATCTGATATATTGCTGTTTTTAATTGAGTATCTTGTTGTGAATATCCTCACGCATCTGGAGTTCTCATGATTGACCTAACAGCCTTACCCGATAACTTAAAGCCTTTTGTTGATAAAATCACGGCTACAGCTAAACCAACCATAGAGATGCAACTCACGCCTGTTGAACAGCCGATTTTGTGGGAAAGTCGTATTGGTGGCATACCTTATTTGCCTTTAGGCTCAGATTTTCCTGTCGATAGTGATGGCATTCCTTTAAAACTATTGGCACAAATTAATTTCGCACAAATGCCGCCACTTGAAAACTATCCAACAACTGGATTATTGCAGTTTTTTATCGGCGGTGATGATTTGTATGGTGCGGATTTTGATGATCTACAAACCCAAAACGGTTTTCGCGTCATCTATTGGGATAGTGTTATTGAAGATAACGCAAAACTCCAACAAGACTTCTCCGCCATTGAAGCCGCTTATGAAGATGAGTATTACTCACCAATAGAAGGGCAGTTTAGTCTCGAATTCACACCCGCGACACAATATATCAGCTCGAACGACTTTCAGTTTGGCCGCAAAATTTTAGATGTTGATGATCTGTATGATTACGAAGATCAGTTTGAAGGCGAGGATTTTTACGATGAATGGCTAGAACCTTACAATGAACACTTTGTGTCGAACGGTCATCGTATTGGCGGCTATCCTTTCTTTACTCAAACCGACCCTAGAGAGTATCGTAAAGAAATTCAGGACTATGTATTGTTACTGCAAATCGACAGTGATTATGAAACTGGCATTTTATGGGGCGATATTGGCGTCGGTAACTTTTTTATTCATCCTGAAGATTTAAAAAATAAAGATTTCAGCAAAGTGGTCTATAACTGGGATTGTGGTTGATAGATTTAAGGGCTTTTCATTGCGATAATTGCTACTATGGTTGTTGGTGATATCGAATCGTGCGGGGAGCAGAATGAAGAAGCTAATCATTGGGTTAACAGGAGCAAGTGGCGCAATCTATGGCGTTAGGTTATTAGAGGTGCTAAAACCTGTTAAGAATGTGGAAACCCATTTAGTGATGAGCGCAGCGGCCCGTCAAACCTTATCATTAGAAACACATTATAGTGTCAAAGAGGTTCAGCAATTAGCTGATCATCATTATGATAGCCGCGATATCGCCGCGGCTATTTCTTCCGGCTCCTTTCGTACAACGGGTATGGTGATTATGCCATGCACCATGAAAACACTTTCTGGCATTGTACACAGCTATACCGATACATTAGTCACTCGTGCTGCCGATGTGGTCTTGAAAGAAGGTAAAAAACTCGTTCTAGGGGTACGTGAAACACCGCTGCATTTAGGGCATTTAAAGTTACTGGTGCAAGCGGCTGAAATGGGAGCGGTCATTATGCCGCCAATGCCAGCCTTTTATCATCAGCCTAAATCCATTCAAGATATTGTTGACCAAACAGTGAACCGAATCCTCGATCAATTTGATATTGAATTAGACCAAGATTTATTTACCCGCTGGCAGGGAGGGAAGTAGTTTTATTCGATTACCAGTTATAAATTGTCGCCGTTTAGTTAATCTACTGACCATGACGCATTGAATGGTCAGTAGCCTGCTCAAACTAGCTCGTTGAACTATCACGCGTTTTAAATAAATCTTCTAAGGCGATTTTTAACTCAATATATTCAAATTGAAAACCCGCCTCTTCCAAGCGTTTTGGGATAGCTTGCTGCCCACCAAGCACTAACGTCGCTGCTTCACCCAAAATGGCCTTAATCATAAAGGCGGGAGTTCGAACAAAAGCGGGGCGGTTAATGACCTCGCCTAAAATAGCGGCAAATTGGTCATTATGGACAGGATAAGGCGCTGTCATATTAAAGGGGCCTGATAAAGTTGGGTTATCGAGCAAAAAACAGATAGCATTGACCATATCGTTAATATGTATCCATGGCATAAATTGTTTGCCATGACCAATTGGGCCACCAGCCCCCATTTTAAAGATAGGAAGGACTTTTGCGAGCGCGCCTCCGTTTAATGACATCACAATGCCTGTACGTAATAAACAAACGCGGGTCGATGGTGATTGCGCATTTTGAGCAAGGGCTTCCCAATGTTGGCAGAGTTGATGAGTAAATTCATCGTGTGGCTGCTCTGATTCTGTGACAACGGCTTGGCCTTGATCGCCATAATAACCAACCGCAGAGCCAGATAAAAAAGTATGCGGTGGTGTTTTACTTGCAGCGATTAATTCAGTTAAGCGTTGAGTGATTTTCCATCGGCTATCACACAACAATTTTTTTTGTTCATCACTCCAGCGCTTTTCAGCGATAGGCTCCCCAGCAAGGTTAATCACAGCATCAAAATCATTGAGATCTTGCTTATCCTGTAGTGAAGTCCAACATTCGATAGCCTTACAAAAGCGGCTGTAGACTTTCTGCGGGGAACGGCTTAGTACTGTTACCTTATCAGAGCGAGCAACAAGCCGTTGTACGAGAGGTGTACCAATTAAACCGGTACCACCGGTAATAAGTATCCGCATAATCGCCTCCTGTGAAAAATTGGACTAATCAGTGTAAAGCTTATCTGAGCTAACTATAGCAGCTACTCAGAAAATTTGCTGAGACTGCATTGCATTTCCTAAAAATTCGCTTGTTGTTCCTGTAAATAGCCTATTATTAAAGCTCCTGCAACATGAAATCAATACTCAAATTTGTGTGCTATCACTTGCAAGGGGAACGTGAAAAGCATACCTTGTTACAGACTGTTTGCTTGACCGATTTCGGCAATAGTTCTATGGCATAAAAACTGTGTTAACAGGTTAAAAAAAGGTTTTAAGGATGGAAGAACAAACCGAAGTGGTTGAATGGGTTGACATTGTTGATGAGAACAATGAGGTTATCGCTCAGGCCACACGTAGCCAGATGCGAGCAGAGAACTTGCGCCATCGTGCTACTTACATTGTTGTCCATGATGGAATGGGCAAAATACTGGTACAAAGGCGAACGGATAGTAAAGATTTCTATCCGGGCTACTTAGATGCGACTGCTGGCGGAGTGGTGACTCAAGGTGAAAATATTTTAGATTCTGCTAAGCGTGAAGCAGAAGAAGAATTAGGCATTGCAGGCGTGCCGTTTGCTGAACATGGCTTATTTTATTATGAAGGCGAAAACTGCCGTATATGGGGCGGTCTGTTTAGTTGTGTGAGCCATGGCCCTTTTGCATTGCAAGAGTCTGAGGTGGTTGAGGTGAATTGGTTAACGCCAGCCGAAATTAGTGCTCGTTGTGATGAATTTACCCCTGACTCCTTAAAAGCGCTCTCTTTATGGTTAACACGGAATAATGAGTTTGAGAAAGCTATTTCGTGTGCAAATAATTCGTAACTTAACGACTTAAATTGATAAGGGCTATGCTTTAGCCCTTTAATTCATACTGTCTTCTATTCTATAGTGTTACTGATACTATATTATAACTATTAGTTATAATTAATAAGTGGGCTATTTGATATATTTATATGCCCACTGAATTATGCCTTCCTGCTAATTAATTCTTGGTCACCATGTTGCACCATCCGAGAGAATAAATAATGACAATTCATAAAGATGTATCTTCTTTAAAACAACAACACCTACAAAATGTCACGAATAAAGCCCGTGCGATTATGGAGCGAGAGGGGATTGAAGCCCTCGTAGCTACCGTGGGAGATAATTTTTATCACTTAACCGGTTTTGCTAGTTTCTTCATGTATACCTTTAGGCAAACAGGCTCGGCGATCGCGGTAATTTTTCGTGACCCATCAGTGAAATCGCTGGTGATTATGAATGAATTTGAGGCTGCAAATTTGCAATTGGAAATGCCTAATGCACAAGTGCGTACATTCCCAATATGGGTTGATGTGGATGATCCTTATCACCCTGATAATGGCAAAGTTGTTAAGCAAAGGCCTATTCATAGCCCGATTGAGACTATCTTTACGCTATTAAAAGATGCGCTGGCCGAAGCCGATGTATATGGTAAACCTGTCGCCATTGAATTGGGTCAAATCAGCCATATGGGGAAAGTGTGGCTAGACAAGGTGATCCCAGAATTAAATCTAGTGGATTCCGCTCCGCTCTTCAATGAATTGCGCGTTATCAAGAGTGAATGGGAAATCGCTCACTTAAGAAAAAGTGCTCAAATTACAGAAGCGGGTATTCAAGCTGCTAGCGAATTAATCAAAGTGGGTTGTACTTCCGCTGAATTAACCGCAGCTTTTAAAGCTAAAGTGATGGAGTTTCCAGAAACTAACTACAGTCGTTTCAATTTAATTTCAGTCGGCAGTGATTTCTCCCCAAAAATGCTACCGGAAAATGTGCCTGCGAAAGAAGGGGATCTTATTAAATTCGATTGTGGTGTTGATGTTGCGGGATATGGGGCTGATATTGCAAGAACCTTTGTCGTTGGCAATGCTAACGATAAAGTTAAAGAGATTTATCAAACCATACATAAAGGCCATGAATACATGCTCAACCGTGTCGCTCCCGGGGTACGTTTAAGTGATGTGTTCAATGAAACCATGGCATTAATTCGCTGTTCTGGCTTACCACACTATAACCGTGGTCACTTAGGGCATGGAGATGGCGTATTTGTCGGGTTAGAAGAAGCCCCTTTTGTGAGTGCAGCGACGACTGATGTGTTTCAGCCGGGAATGGTGATGAGCCTAGAAACACCTTATTACGGTATCGGCATTGGCAGCATTATGATTGAAGACATGCTGCTAGTCACTGAAGAGGGAGTTGAGATGCTCAGCCATTTGCCACGTCATTTGGTTTCTGGTGGTTAAGTAAGAAGGAATTAATGTATGAAATGGTATCACTTTTTGGTGCTCTTCCCGCTACTGGCTCTAACTGTGGGTATTTACTATGCCAATCGCGTAGAGCCTTTTGTTATGGGATTGCCTTTTTTAATGTTTTGGATTGTGGCTTGGGTGGTGATCAGCGCTTTAATTATGCTGCTAATTAATATTTTAGACTCTAAAAAGAATAAGGAAAAACAATGAGCTACGCTTTAGTTGTCATTACACTGTTTTTCCTATTGAGTATCTACCTTGCATTAAGGTCGAAAAAAGGTAAAACCATGGATCACGAAGGGTGGTCTGTTGGTGGACGTAGTTATGGCGCTTTATTAGTCTTTTTACTCAGTGCAGGTGAAATTTATACTACCTTTACTTTTTTAGGGGGGAGTGGCTGGGCATATGGGAAAGGGCCTGCCATATTATACACATTGGCGGTTAACGCTTTTATGGGGATATTTCTATATTGGGTGCATCCTCGTGTATGGCGATTTGCTAAGCAGAATGATATTAGAACCATCTCTGACTTCTTTGGGGCAAAATATCAAAGCCAAGGCTTAGCACTATTGATTAGCCTAATTTCCATTGTGGCGATGGTGCCCCTTTTCGTATTGCAGCTTAAAGGGCTTGGTATTATTGTTTCTCAAGCCTCTTATGGTGCTATTCCCGCAGATATGGCGATTTGGATAGGCATCATTGCAGTGACCTTGTTTGTGATGATTTCAGGTATTCATGGTTCAGCATGGACATCGGCATTAAAAGATTTGATGATCTTAATTGTTGTTGTCTTTATCGGTGTTTATATTCCCTTGCATTACTACGGTAGTTTTGGCGATATGTTCCGTGCTATCGATACGGCTAGCCCAGGCTTTCTGACATTTTCTGAGCAGGGATTGAATATTCCGTGGTATATCTCAACTATCTTTTTATCTGTAGTGGCTTATTTTTGCTGGCCGCACTATATGGCCGCCGTATTTACAGCTAAAGATGAAAAGTCATTAAAGCGTAATAGTATTCTCATTCCTGCATACAGCTTGATTATGCTGTTCGCGTTCTTTGTTGGTTATGCTGCAATATTACAAATACCGCATCTTGATGGCTCAATGGTGGATTTATCGTTATTTGAGATCGCTAAAACCACATTTTCACCGCTTATTGTTGGTCTTATTGGTGCCGCGGGTATGCTGACGGCATTAGTACCTGGTTCAATGTTATTATTGACGACGTCTAATATGTTGGCGGGAGTGGTGCAAAAAGCATTAAATGTGAGTGAAGAGAAACGTCAATCAGGGATTTATGCGCGTTTTATGGTGCCTTTGGTTGCGTTAGTGAGTTTGTACTTTATTTTTCACAGCAACGACACATTAGTGGCTATCATGTTATTAGGTGTTAATATTGTCGCACAATTTTTTCCCGCGTTATTGATGAGCTTTAGAAAACATAACCCTATGACGGCGACGGGGGCAATGGCTGGTATTATCGCAGGGGTCATTTTCCTTGCAGTGACTTATATTGAGCACATTTCGTTATCGCAACTGTTCCCTTGGTTAGGCAAAGGGCTTGAATTTATGAATATCGGTATCGCTGCATTTGTGTTAAATATTATTGTTGCAACGGTCGTATCGTTATTGATGGGTAGAAAGCAAAAAGCGATTTAGATGCTATTGTTGATAGGGCAGTGTTTTTGCCCTATCAATCAGTTAGTTATTTCTAATAGGTGGTGTAGCGGTTATTTGCTGGTATGGTTTTTAATATTTTAGTTTTATAACCCCATAAGTTAAATTGTTTTTCTGTGATGTTTTAATTTGCTACTTTTCATTCTTAATGCTTTTGCATCTTGGTTTACCAAGCGCTCATCTATTCTTGGTGCTTGGATATAATTGAATGTTTGATTTGCAGCCAGTGAGCTAGACAAACTGACAGTTTTTTCTTCAGTTTTGGCTCTCATTTCAAACTTATATGACTTATCATTAAACAGAGCATCTAAGAAGTTAAAAAAATGACTTTTATCGGTTGTTTTAAATAGTCCTTTATTCGGTTCGAAAAATTCAAAAATAGGTTTACCATTTCTATATTTAACGACAATTCCCATTGAGTGCGTTTGACTGCACAGGTTACCAATAATATCCTTTTTCTTTATTAAGCAATCTTAAATGTGTGCTTTTAATTCTTTGGATGTAAAGGTGATATCGAAATCAATAGATGTAATTGAGTCATAATGTATATTTTGTATATTTTCAAGCTGTGTTAATCTTTCTTTTGTAAGCTCTAAATAATAATCTTTCACTAAAGAGAAAAATAGTGGAAAGCGCAGTGAGTCTATTTCGCTTTCATTCTGAAAACATTTTGAAGAGACATCACTAACTAAGTTATTATAACGGTTTTTTTCTAATTTAAGAGGAGGATTAAGTGCATCATGGTAAACTTTATTGATAAACTCGTGTAGCTCTAGATATAAATGTTTTTCATCCTCTTTAATTGATAACGTGTTTTTTTGAAATAACCTATTTATGTAATCACAGTCATCTTCATTATATTCTTTTTTTATTTTATTGAATTTATTCAGTATATCTCTTAAAAAATAAATCATGTGATGATGATTTTGAATGTTCCTAGCTTTATTGAAATTCTGATTTAACAAGGCCTCACTATGTTTTTTAAAGGCTTTATAATGATAGGTGTCTTTTAAAAAATCAACCAACTTTATTTTTTTTATGTTTTTATAAGCGTTATATGTCTCAGTGACATAGATCTCTTCTTGGTTTGCATGAGCATAATATAAAAAAGAGTTAGTTAGCCCATAACAGATCCCATCTTGTAAACTTTTCATATTATCTACCCCAATTATTTTTTGAGGTGTTTTTAAAATGGTTGATAATATCAACTTGCTCAAATTTTACTGAATATTTAAAAGCATCTAGCATGCTCATCTCCGCGCTTAATTATATTTTAAATGTTCCTTTATTATTACTATTAATGGTAATTAATCTTGCAATTTTCAGCAGTTAAGAGGAGATGAGGAAAAGCGTCTCGCGTATTTTTGTTAGATAAAACAAAGCCAACCGTTTTTGTTCAGTTGGCTTTTTAATTAAGACAAAATGCTAATAATTTATATTAGGCATTTTCATTTTGTACGGCTTGGATCGCTGTCAGAGCAACGGTGTAAACAATATCATCGACCAATGCACCACGTGATAGGTCGTTAACCGGTTTACGCATACCTTGCAGCATTGGACCAATAGAAACGAGGTCGGCTGAACGCTGAACCGCTTTATAAGTCGTGTTACCCGTGTTCAAGTCAGGGAAAATAAACACGGTAGCTTTACCTGCAACAGGTGAGTTTGGTGCTTTTGATTTCGCGACATCCGCCATTACAGCCGCATCATACTGCAATGGACCATCAATCATTAAGTCTGGACGTTTTTCTTGTGCTAAACGAGTTGCTTCACGCACTTTCTCAACGTCACTTCCTGCACCTGAATTACCAGTAGAGTAGGAGATCATTGCAACACGAGGTTCGATACCAAAGGCTTTCGCGGAATCTGCTGATTGGATAGCAATCTCTGACAGTTGCTCTGCGGTTGGGTCTGGGTTGATCGCGCAGTCACCATAAACGAAGACTTGCTCAGGGAGTAGCATAAAGAAGACAGAAGAGACTAATGAGCTACCCGGCGCTGTTTTGATCAATTGCAGAGGTGGACGGATAGTATTTGCTGTGGTGTGGACGGCACCGGATACGAGACCATCAACTTCACCTTTTTCGAGCATTAATGTACCCAAAACAACATTGTCTTCAAGTTGCTCACGAGCAACAACTTCGGTCATGCCTTTGTTTTTGCGTAGCTCAACTAGGCGAGCAACATAATCTTCGCGTACCTTCACAGGATCAACGATTTCGATGCCTGTACCAAGCTCAATACCTTGCGCAGCAGCGACGCGGCGAATATCTTCTGGATTACCTAATAGTACGCAAGTTGCAATACCACGCTCCGCACAGATAGAGGCAGCCTTAACCGTACGTGGCTCATCACCTTCTGGTAAAACAATACGCTTACCGGCTTTACGTGCTAGTTCAGTTAATTGATAACGGAAAGCAGGTGGTGATAGGCGGTTAGGACGCTCAGAATCAGCCACGAGTGATTCAATCCATTCACTGCTAATATGACGAGCAACGTAGTTTTGAATTTTTTCAATACGTTCATGGTCATCCGCAGGCACTTCTAAGCTGAAACTTTGTAGATTCAGTGAAGTTTGCCATGTATTGCTTTTCACCATAAATACAGGTAGACCTGTTTCAAAAGCTTGTTCACAGAGTTGGCGAATAGGCTCGTCGATTTGGTAGCCGCCAGTTAGCAGGATTGCACCAATTTCAACGCCATTCATTGCCGCAAGAGACGCAGAAACTAATACATCTGGGCGGTCTGCCGAAGTCACTAAGAGTGAACCCGGGCGGAAATGCTCAAGCATATGAGGAATACTACGAGCACAAAAAGTCACTGATTTCACGCGGCGAGTATTGATTTCACCTTCATTAACAACGTCGGCATTCAAGTGTCTTGCCATGTCGATGGCACGCGTTGCAATCAGGTCAAAGTTCCAAGGGATTGATGCTAGAACCGGTAGACTTAGGCACTCTAAATCTTTTGCTGTGATATTCGCAATGGTTGCTTTGGTCGAATCATCAAAGATTTCAGAGAGGTCAGGGCGAGTACGACCTTGCTCATCAACAGGGGCATTCACTTTATTGACGATAACCCCGATAATATTTTTATTGCGTTGGCCGCCGAATTCGTTACGTACTAACTCAAGGCGCTCTTTCATTTGAGTTATATTGCTGTTACCCGGTGCGGTGACAAACACAATTTCTGCACCTAAGGTTTTTGCGATGTCATAGTTCAGAGACTGTGCAAAAGAGTGCTTACGCGTTGGCACTAAACCTTCGATTAATACCACTTCAGCATTTTTAGTTTGCTCATGATAACGGGCAACAATCTCTTCCATAAGCACGTCTTTTTTTGAAGAGGTCAGTAATGACTCTACATATTCCATTTTTAATGGTTCGACGATAGTGGTGAGACTTGAATGAGAGCGTAAAACTTCAGTGGTTTGATCTTTACTACCGGAAATACGTGGCTGAGCGATAGGTTTAAATACGCTCAACTGGACACCTTTTTGTTCCATTGAACGAACGACACCTAAGCTGACGCTGGTCAAACCAACGCTAGTGCCGGTAGGAATTAACATAATTGTACGAGACACGGGAACCTCTTTAATCGGTTACTCTAATAAAACAGTATCATAAAGTAGTACCGCCAGCGGGTTAGGCTGGCGGTAGAGAATCTTAAGCGGTTAAGCGTGCTGAATCTTGAGCAATCACTAACTCTTCGTTAGTTGGGATAACCAGCGCTGGGCGGCTGTTATCTGTGGTGATTAAGCCTTCTTTACCGAAACGTGCAGCTAAGTTGCGCTCATGGTCGCACTCGAAGCCAAGTAGGGCCAGTTTCTTCAGCGTTAACTCACGTACTTGCGCAGAGTTTTCGCCGATACCGCCAGTAAAGATAATGGCATCAAGACGGCCTTCCATCAATGCACAGTATGCACCGACATATTTCGCTAAGCGATGGCAGAAAACGTCCATAGCGCGTTTAGCGTCGGCTTTGGTTGCATAGTTATCTTCAACATAACGGCAGTCACTAGTCACACCGGTTAAGCCGAGAAGGCCAGACTCTTTTGTTAGCAACTTGTTGATCTGCTCAACGCTCATGCCGAGTGAGTCATGTAGATGGAAAATGATCGCAGGGTCGATATCACCACTACGCGTTCCCATGACTAAGCCTTCTAATGGTGTCAGACCCATAGAGGTGTCAACACATTGACCGTTAACAACCGCCGTCACCGAGCCACCATTACCTAAATGGCAGGTAATAACGTTAAGCTCTTCAACCGGTTTATTCAATTTTTTCGCCGCTTCACGGGAGACATAGTAGTGGCTAGTTCCGTGAGCGCCATAACGACGGATACCATGCTCTTCATATAATTCATATGGTAGTGCATATAGGTAAGCTTCTTCAGGCATAGTTTGATGGAACGCAGTGTCGAAAACCGCTACGTTTTTGTGTACTAAATGAGGGAATGCCTTTCTCGCTTCCTCGATACCAATCAAGTGAGCTGGATTATGCAAAGGTGCAAATGGCACTGCTGCTTTAATGCCTTCAACGACGTCGTCATTGATCAAAACAGATGAGGTGAATTTCTCGCCACCATGAACAATACGGTGACCAATAGAAGAAATTTGAGCAGACAACTCAGGTTTTGCTGCAAGAATAGTGTTAACAATGAAGTTCAGTGCTTCACTGTGTGCCGCGCCTGCACCTAATTCAGCTTCATGCTTAGCGCCGTCCATTTTCCACTTAATACGAGCTTCAGGCAGATTAAAGCATTCAGCTAATCCAGATAAATATTCATCGCCATTGGTTGGATCGATGATGGCGAATTTCAGTGAGGAGCTACCGCAGTTTAGTACCAGTACCAGCTTACTTGACATGGAAATACCTATCGTTAATTGTTGTTGTGAAGCCTTTAAGTTGCAAAAGCATAAAAAGACTTTGTAAAAAGTATGGTATCGCTAGAGACTAGCGCATTTGACACCTGATATTTCATGATTGATATCAATGATAATGTCAAAACTACATGTATCGGTGCCTAATAAAGGGTTAAAAAAGCCGTGTTTTTAATTGCATTAAGCGCATGATGAGTGAACTTAATGACTGGCGTTGAAATAACACGCAAAAACCCCAATATATATCAAAGCTGTAGAACAATTGAAACCAAGCATGAATTAACAGACTTCTACAGCGATGCTAAATGCGGCCAATTCTACTAAAATTATTTTATATTTTGTATGTTTTTTTTAGAAATGGCCGGTTTGATTGATTAAAATCATAAGCACCGTAAAAAATACGCATTTTATGCAAATTTACCTATCAATCAGGATAGCTGATTTCGCCAAAAATGATCAGATTAGTGCGGCAATAATTGAAAATTATCTATTTGTGCTTATTCATAGGCATTGCTGTTAAAATGGCGTAAGGTAAGTATTAAATGTGTTATTTCTTTATATAGGTTTGCGAGTCATAGGAAGGAATGTATGAGTACATTACAAAACTCACCATCGGGTTTTTTTAAACGATTTAGGTTGGGGAACCTGTACCTAAAAACGTTTCCTATGGAGAAAAAGTTAACCCCAATCTTCCCTGAATTGCGCATGATCAAGGCGACTCGGTTTGGTATTCGCTATATGCCGCCTATTGCTATCTTTACACTGACTTGGCAAATCGCACTAGGGGGAGACCTCGGTCCTGCGGTTGCAACAGCACTATTTGCTTGCAGTTTACCGATGCAGGGTTTGTGGTGGCTTGGTAAAAGAGCATCGACTCCACTTCCCGCCAGTTTGTTGAGTTGGTTCTACGAAATTCGAGAAAAATTTGTACAAGCAGGGATTGCGATGGCACCTGTAGAAGGGCAGCCTGATTACTTGGCATTAGCACAATTGTTACAACGAGCATTTAAACAATTAGATAAGTCATTTATGGACGATATTTAAATTAAAAGTCCGATTTAACAACAAGTAACGCAAAAAGCCTGTCTAGATCAATAAAAGTGATGTTTTCACTGTCCATCATGAAATTTGAATGCGAAGATGAGCTAAAAATTTTCCGAGGAGAAGCATGATGGAAATGACCAACGCACAACGCCTAATTTTATCTAACCAATATAAAATGATGACTATGCTCGATCCTGAAAATGCGGATCGTTATCGCCGTCTACAAACGATTGTAGAGCGGGGTTTTGGTTTGCAAATGCGTGAGCTTGATAGAGATTTTGGTGAATTAAGTGAAAGCACTTGCCGTACCGTCATTGATATTATGGAAATGTATCATGCTTTACAGGTCTCATATGGCAATATGAGTGACCCACAAGGCATTGACGCGCGTCGAGTACAATTTTTAGGTTTTGATGCAGCAACAGAGGCGCGTTATTTGAGTTATGTTCGCTTTATGGTTAATACGGAAGGTCGCTATACGCATTTCGATAGCGGAACTCATGGTTTCAACTCACAAACACCAATGTGGGATAAATATGTGCGGATGCTGGGGATCTGGCGTGCATGTCCTCGCCAATACCACCTATCTGCGGTAGAGATTAGTCAAATTATTAACGCATAATGCGTTTGTAAGGGGTAAAAGTGGAGTTAAAAGCAAAAGGTTTACTATTTGATCTTGATGGTACACTTGTCGATTCATTAGCTGTTGTTGAGCGCTGCTGGTGCTTATTTGGTAAAGAGATAGGGGTAGCGCCAGAAGAAATCATTCGTTTTATCCATGGGAAACCTGCGCTAACCAGTTTACGCCACTTTATGCCTGATGCCAGTGAAGACGAAATTAATGCTCGTTTTCGCTGGTTAGAAGAAATGGAAGCTTCCGACACTGAAGGTGTTATTGCGTTATCAGGCGCCGTAGCACTGCTCACCCGTTTAGAGGAGTTAGGGGTGCCTTGGGCTATCGTAACCTCAGGAACCGTACCGATAGCGCATGGTCGTCAACAAGCAGCAGGATTACCTGAACCCAAACATTGGGTCACATTTGAAAAAGTGACAAAAGGTAAGCCTGATCCTGAACCTTTCCTATTAGGGGCAAAATGCCTAAATTTAGATCCACAAGCGTGTATTGCATTTGAAGATGCACAAGCAGGCATTCACTCAGCCCTTGATGCAGGCTGCCAAGTGGTCGCTGTTCATGCCCCAGAGAGTATGCCAAGAAGAGAACAAATTCATGCAATAATCAGTTCATTAACGCAAATTTCGGTATCTGGCCCAGACAAAAATGGTGTTTTCACACTATCTGTATCAAAAAATGTTTAATACCGAATTAATCAAAGAAATTCTCCGCTAAACATGGTTAACTAAAGGAATTGATTAGCACTGTTTTTTTCGTCGAAAGGGGATGCTTTGAACGGAGAATTACTGTGGGTGTTAACCCTGCTACTGATAGCTATCGTACTGTTTACCACAAACAAAATTCGGATGGATGTGGTCGCGTTATTGGTTATCGTTGCATTTGTTCTAAGTGATACTTTAACTTTAGAGCAAGCCACTGCGGGTTTCGCCGATCCTAACGTATTATTGATAGCGGCGTTATTTGTGATTGGTGATGGCTTGGTTCGAACAGGGATCGCCTATCAAATGGGCGATTGGCTGGTTCGTGTTGCAGGTAGTAGTGAAAGCAAGATGTTAGTATTTTTAATGCTAACGGTTGCTGGGCTAGGCGCTTTTATGAGTTCTACAGGGGTGGTTGCTATTTTCATCCCTGTTGTACTGAGTGTTGCCGCCCGCATGAAAATCTCTCCAGGTCGCATGATGATGCCATTAGGCTTTGCGGGCTTAATTAGTGGCATGATGACATTAGTTGCGACACCACCGAACATGGTAGTCAATAGTGAATTGGTCAGGGAAGGCATCAAAGGGTTTCAATTCTTCTCCATTACACCAATTGGTATTGTGATTTTATTGGCGGGTATCGCCTATATGTGGCTTGCCCGCCGCTGGTTAGGAAGTAGTGAACCCGATAAGCTCCCCGAACGTTATCAACGTACTTTTCGTGACCTCATTCGTGACTATAAATTAACCGGTAGAGCGCGCCGTCTTGCCATCCGTAAAGGCTCGCCATTAATTGGTCATTCCCTTGATGAATTGCATTTACGCTCTCGCTATGAAGCTAACGTGGTAGGCATTGAGCGCTGGCGGAAATTTCGCCGTGTTATGGTCAGTGCAACAGGGGGAACAGAACTTAGAGAGCAAGATGTATTGCTGGTAGATATTTCTGTCAGTGATGATGAGTTACGCCAATTCTGTTTTGAACAGAAACTGGAACCGATGATTTTACGCGGTGACTATTTTTCTGATCAATCTCGAGATGTTGGTATGGCGGAAGTGTCTATGAACCCAGATTCTGAATTATTGGGTAAAAGTCTTCGCGATATTAAGTTTCGTACTCGTTATGGCCTAAATGTTGTGGGGATCCGCAGAGATGGCAAGGCCATGGATGGTAAATTAGTTGATGAACCATTGAGGCTCGGTGATATTCTCTTGGTCATTGGGGATTGGAAACTGATCCGCATTTTGTCGACAAAACCGCGCAATTTTATTGTGTTAAACCTTGCTGCTGAAGTAGAGGCAGTCGCTCCAGCCGCCTCACAAGCTCCTCATGCGCTGTTTTGTCTGGCATTGATGGTCGCTATGATGGTAACAAATGAAATTCCTAACTTTGTTGCAGCGTTGATTGCGTGTTTATTAATGGGGAAATTCCGTTGCATTGATATGGAGAGCGCCTATAAGTCTATTCACTGGCCCAGTATCATTTTAATTGTTGGGATGATGCCGTTTGCATTGGCGCTTCAAAAAACGGGCGGGATCTCATTGGCGGTTGATGCCCTCATGGAGGTTGCGGGTAATTTGGGGCCACATGTCATGCTGCTATGTCTATTTATACTTTGTGCCACAATAGGTTTATTTATTTCTAATACCGCTACGGCCGTTTTAATGGCGCCTATCGCGATTGCTGCGGCACGTCAGATGGAGGTTTCACCATTACCGTTTGCGATGATTGTTGGGATTGCAGCTTCTGCGGCATTTATGACGCCAGTCTCGTCACCAGTGAACACATTAGTGCTAGGCCCTGGGGGCTATAAGTTTGGTGATTTTGTCAAAATTGGTGTGCCATTTACCATCATCGTGATGATTATAAGCGTATTATTAGTACCTATTCTTTTTCCTTTCTAATGAGAATGAAGCCCTTTATCAGAGGGCTTCTACTTCTTTTTGTATTCATTAAAAAACGTAACCGTTAATAGCTTAAATAACTTGAGATCGGCTTAAGCCGACTTCAGATTAACGCTTATGATAATTGGCCTGTAAAATACATGATTAAAAGTGGCAAAAAAATAGCAAACAAAAAACAATTTCTATTGTTCTCATAGAGAGTGATCATGGAAAAGTTATATTAGGTATTAATGGTGATTCAAGACGACTGAATATCGATTTCCCGACAGTATTAAAAGAATGAGAGTGAGTGTTATTGATTAAACTGGAATGAAAAGTACCATTCCAGTTTTGAAGATTAATGGCTAATTTCATCAAGAGATAGTTTAAAACCAGGTACAAAAATCTCGATAAAATAATCCATCTCGGGGCTTTGTCGCTCAGCAAGGATTTTTTCAAGGCGTTTTTTGGCTAATTTAAATTCACTATTTCCGGCAGATAACTCTTCTAAACATTTTAAATAAGCGCACAGCGAGTCAGCCTGTTTAACAATGCTGTGCTCTTCATCCGATTGCAACTCTTCAATGAGAAGTGGCTTGAAATCCTCTTGTAGCTCTTCTGGAAGCATATCTAGCAATTTTTGCTGGGCAAATTGTTCTATCTTTTTATATTCATGCGCAATCTGTGAATTGTGATACTTAATCGGGGTGGGAAGGTCACCCGTAATCACTTCACTGGCATCATGGTACATTGCTAATAAAGCAATGCGTTCAGCGTTAACGTGACCACCGAATTTGCGGTTTTTGATAATCGCCAGCGCGTGAGCGACCATGGCAACTTGTAAGCTATGCTCTGAGACATTCTCAGTACGGACATTACGCATTAGCGGCCAGCGATAGATGAGTTTCATTCGTGCAAGGTGGGCAAAAAAGTAGCTCATAAAACCTCATTAAATGGGCAAAGAAACGATTATATTATAGTCTATTTAAAATAGATATTGGTTTGTCAAAGGTTAAGGAAATTAAAATAGAAGTAAATTAATAATTTAAGTGATTTTATATCGCTAATCATTCATTTATTTTATATCTGCTGTAAAACAGCATTAATTAAATTTATTTCTATTGATAGCATGAGAAACTATATGGAGGGTTTATGCCTTGGAATTTGGGGTTTATTACATTTGAAAATTTTTGGCATGAAAAATTAAAATATGTCAGATTACATCATACGGCCGCTCATGGTAAGCCAACAGATATGACACCTTATAATATTGAGCATGGGAAGATTATAAAAAAAGCAGGTTCATTTGAGTATTCTGGCTATGAAGATTATTGGCGACTAGAAATAATAACAGAGCGAGGAGAAAGATTTATTACAAAAAATAATTTT
The DNA here is from genome assembly GCF_028482365.1 of Providencia sp. PROV122. Lineage (NCBI taxonomy): Bacteria > Pseudomonadati > Pseudomonadota > Gammaproteobacteria > Enterobacterales > Morganellaceae > Providencia > Providencia sp. PROV122. The sequence goes on from NZ_JAMPQI010000006.1 coordinate 209,986, forward strand.
TACTGTTCTATTACTGAAGATGATGACCCAACAGTTATTGTTGGTGTTAATGGTGATGCAAGAACCATGTATATTGCATTTTCTCACTCAAGTGGTTGCAAAACTAAACTACTAAGAGCCTAGTAAAGCTAATTTAAAAGAGAAGAGATAATGCTATCATAATAAGATAGTAGCTTTAATTTTATTAGGCCAATATACTTTTATAGAACGTCTGTTTATGATGTTCTTTTATTGTTGTTTTATTTGTTTTTAATTATTGTTTGATCTGCGGTGATAAAAATCTATAATCAGGAATAACATTCTTAATAAATAATGGTAGGGGATAATATGAAATACTTTCCAATTATATTATTGCTATTCTTTTTAGCAGCAGTTTATTTTATTTCTATTATATGATTATTGATAAACGATAATAAATAAGTCTGAATCATCTTTTTAAGAGTATTAACAAAACGTTGTTCAATAAAGAGGTGATAGGCCGTCTATTGTGTTTGATGAATGCTTAGCTCTATTGTCTCAATAAGACAGCAGGGCTTTTTTATTTTCTAGCTTAAATTGGAAAAGTAATAAATGTTAAGCCGTAACAGACGATTCATAAAAAACACTCCCTTTTTTGAGGGAGTGTTTCTGTCTTAACGATTAATGAAGCATTATTGGCGATAATTTTCGATAAAACGACCAAATTTATTAATTGCCATTTCAAGATCATCTGCATAAGGCAGGGTCACGATGCGGAAGTGATCCGGCTCTGGCCAGTTAAATGCAGTACCTTGTACAAGAAGCACTTTTTCTTGTAGTAATAAATCAAGGATCATTTTCTGGTCATCATGGATATTGAAACGCTTAATATCGATTTTAGGGAACATATACAGCGCGCCTTGTGGTTTTACACAAGAAACCCCTGGGATTTGGTTAATTAATTGCCAAGCACGTTCACGTTGCTCATATAACCTACCACCGGGTTGAATAAATTCGCTGATGCTTTGATAGCCGCCGAGCGCTGTTTGGATAGCATGCTGCATAGGAACGTTAGCACACAGGCGCATTGATGCTAACATTTCGAGACCTTCAATATAGCTCTTAGCTTGTTGTTTCGGCCCGTTTAATACCATCCAACCTTGGCGGAAACCTGCCACACGATAGGTTTTTGACAATCCGTTAAAAGTGACGGTCAGTAAATCTGGCGCTAATGCCGCAATTGAGTGATGCACGGCACCGTCATACAGGATTTTATCGTAAATCTCATCGGCAAAAATAATAAGGTTGTGTTGGCGTGCAAGCTCAACGATTTCTAACAATAACTCTTTACTGTAAACCGCGCCGGTTGGGTTATTTGGGTTAATGATGACAATTCCGCGAGTGCGAGGCGTAACTTTTTTACGAATATCATCAATATCAGGCATCCAACCTTGCTGTTCATCACACATATAATGAACTGCATTACCACCGGATAAAGAAACTGCCGCAGTCCACAACGGGTAATCAGGGGCAGGTACTAGCATCTCATCACCATTATTGAGCAGCGCTTGCATTGCTTGCACAATCAGTTCAGAAACACCATTACCAATATAAACGTCTTCAACCGTCATTTCACGAATATTGCGAGCCTGATAGTGCTGAACAATGGCTTTACGTGCGGAATATAATCCTTTTGAATCACAATAACCTTGCGAGCTCGGTAGATTACGCAATACATCGACCAGAATTTCATCTGGGGCTTCGAAGCCAAACGGTGCCGGATTACCGATATTTAGCTTGAGGACTTTGTTACCTTCTTCTTCTAAGCGCTTTGCTTCTTTTAATACAGGCCCGCGAATGTCGTAACAGACATTATCAAGCTTGTTAGATTTTTTAATGTTATTCATTCGTTCTCTCATTACCCTATTTGGGAAGACTTAAGTAGGGGGATTCCGGCTTATCTGTTACTACTCTACTCTTACCACGGAAGCTTTTGAAGATAGGAGATAATTTTTGGTGAAAAAGGTTGGTTTATGCTGTGATGTGACTGTTGATAACTAAACATGCCACTTAAGTTGAATGTAGATGCCAATAATATTAATTAATTTGAAGTTATCTGTTGTCAATTCTGGCTGTTTTGGAGGAAAAAATAGAAATTATGGACAAATAATGGCTAGAAACAAAAAGATTGTATCAAATTGTAAGATTGATGACGAAATTGGATGTATAGAAATAAAAATTCATAAATTTCCGTGGAATTTCAACAGAAATTAGCTCTTTTTGTTAGTAATATTGATTGTTCTAGTGAGAAAATAATGAATAAAAATGAATGATAAAACTATAACTAACTGAAAAATAAACGTTTGAGTTAGGGCGTGAGTACATGTTTAAAGGCATTTACATTAAAATAATTGCAATTACATTAAATATGTTAGTATTTAGAGGACGGCAAATAAGAAGGTTGTTTTTACGATTTAAATTAAATCGATTGGTTAACATGCTTCTTTGTCGTTCGGTGGAACGTTCATTTTAAGATTGTCCCACTCGGATAAAGTGTAATAAATGTGAGTCTAAGGATTAGATAAGCATCAAGCAAGTTATTTCAGTAATTAAACAAGCTGATCTCAAGGAGGAGAGCAGGAACACCAGGTAACATAAAATTATATAAGAGAATTAAAGATGATAAATTCCAATCGTCCAATAATGAACCTTGATCTGGACCTACTGAGGACATTTGTCGCAGTTGCCGATCTAAATACATTTGCTGCCGCTGCTGCTGCAGTATGTCGAACCCAGTCTGCTGTCAGTCAGCAAATGCAACGCTTAGAACAATTAGTCGGTCGTGAGTTATTTGCTCGCCACGGGAGGAATAAATTACTCACCGCACATGGTTTACAATTACTCGGCTACGCAAGACAAATTTTGCGTGCAAATGATGACGCAACAGCATCATTGACTTATAACGACGCTGAAGGTGAATTGAGAATAGGTGCATCCGATGATACGGTTGATATCTTACTCCCATTTTTACTCAACCGTATTGCGTCTATTTTCCCGCGTCTTGCTGTTGAAGTCAGGATCAAACGCGCACAATTTATTGAGTCAATGCTAGATAATCATGAGATTGATTTAGCTTTGACGACGGCGCGTATTAGCCATCATCCAAAAACAGCATTAAGAACAGTACCGGTGTTATGGCACAGTGCCCCTGATTTCCAGTTGCGCGCTAATGAGCCGATTCCATTAGTAGTTATGGATGAAACAAACCCATACCGCAAACTGAGTACTGATGCTTTAGATAATGCGGGGCTTGCATGGCATATTGCGTATGAAGCAGCATCACTTCCTGCTGTCAGAGCGGCTGTAAATGCAGAAGTCGGCGTGACAGCGCGACCGATGGAAATGCAAAATGCGGATCTGCGCATTTTAAATGAAACGGATGGTCTGCCTCGTTTGCCTGATATCCAATATTGGCTGTATAAAAATGCTGATGAACAAAAGGATTCAGTGTTAACAGTATTTAGTGCAATTGAAAACAAAAAGATCCCTTATGCTGTTGCACCTACCAGTGACGATGTCATTGTTAACGAAAGTGAAGGGTCATTTTAAGCACCAATAATTATTTGATGATTATTAATTGATTAGTACAAACTCAATGGAAAAAACCGCGATAACTTCGCGGTTTTTTTTTGAGCAAAACGGGGCAAAAAAGGACAAAGTAACCACTTAATAAGTATGGTTTAAAATAATATTACGTGAAATAATTGTGATGTAGATGGCAGAACATGAATTTCATTTTTTAGTTACAAAATTGTTATCTTGTTAACAATCATATTTTGCTGAATTGATAAAATAGGACTGCTTAGTCAGACAGTTACTTGATTTAGTGAATAAAAAACAGTTAATGTGACTTAGACTAAATTTGAATATTCTGTAAACAGTATGAGCAAATTTTCAATAAAACTGTGCGCTAGATCAAATAAAAAGAGCAAGTTTTCATCTGGTAAGACAGGTTTTTCCTGAGATAATAGTGTAGTAAAAGCGAATAATCAGTTAGACTAGTCATTGCGTTTATTGTGTGTATTTACACACTGACACGTTTTAGCTGATTTTGAGTACTTTTTGTTGCAATCTTGTTTTTGGTAGGTCAACGAATTGTAGCAAGTACGGGTTATTTTGCTTAAGTTGAGCAAAATAAATAGTCGGAGAGAGGACAAACCAAACACGGTCTTCAGACTGCTTTTTTATGTTTGGTGATGATTTTTGGTCTTTCTTCTCGGTTAACTGGGCAATTATGGTGTAATACTGCCGTTAAGAGCAGATTCACGCACCATGTGTAATGAGTAAGCAACGAGTATGTCTGAATCTATCCTAGCGTTAGCCCATAACTGGGCCTTTGCGATATTCTTTGTCGGCGCCATCGCCCTTTGTTCGTTTATGTTGGTCGCTGGTCATTTCCTCGGCAGCCGTGCCAAAGCCAGAACAAAACACGTACCTTATGAATCAGGTATTGATTCAGTAGGGAGTGCCCGTCTTCGGATGTCGGCGAAATTCTACTTGGTTGCCATGTTCTTCGTTGTCTTCGATGTGGAAGCCATGTTCCTGTTTGCATGGGCTGTAGCCGTCCGTGAAGTCGGTTGGTTAGGCTTTATCGAAGCAGCAATTTTCATTTTGGTATTGTTGGCTGGACTGTTTTATCTGGTTCGCGTTGGTGCATTGGATTGGACTCCTGTCCGTTCACGTCGCGCAGTTAAAGGTCCTAGTGAAGTTATTAAAATCAGCAATCGTCATCCGCAGTAACAAGCGAGGCATTATACAATGGATTATACGCTCACCCGCATAGATCCGAACGGTGAGAACGACCGTTATCCCCTGCAAACTCAAGAAATCGTTACCGATCCACTTGAGCAGCAAGTTAAAAACAGTGTTTACATGGGAAAACTTTCTCATGCCTTACACGATGTCGTTAACTGGGGACGCAAAAATTCTCTTTGGCCATATAACTTTGGTCTCTCATGTTGCTATGTTGAAATGGTGACGTCGTTCACAGCAGTTCATGACGTAGCCCGCTTTGGGGCAGAGGTTCTCCGTGCTTCACCTCGTCAAGCAGACTTTATGGTCGTTGCAGGAACCTGCTTTACGAAAATGGCTCCCGTCATTCAACGTCTCTATGACCAGATGCTTGAACCAAAATGGGTCATCTCCATGGGTTCATGTGCTAACTCTGGCGGTATGTATGACATTTATTCTGTCGTCCAAGGTGTAGATAAATTTATTCCTGTGGATGTTTATATTCCCGGTTGCCCACCACGTCCTGAAGCTTATATGCAAGCTCTGCTTCTGTTACAGGAATCCATCGGTAAAGAGCGTCGTCCGCTATCGTGGGTTGTTGGTGATCAGGGGGTTTATCGTGCCAATATGCAATCAGAAAGAGAAAGAAAGCACGGTGAACGTATCGCAGTGACTAACTTGCGAACCCCAGACGAAATTTAAGGCTTAAAGCCATACAGCGTAACAGAGCAATGTGTTGCGAAATGATAAACCTGATCAAGCGTTATGGTGAAGAATGATGACAGATCAGATAGCGCAAGAGAGTACCCTGCCAGGATGGCAGACACAGGAACATTTAAATGATCCTGTGCTTCTGGAACTGCGCAACCAATTTGGCCCGGATGCCTTTTCTGTTCAAGCTACCCGTACTGGAATGCCAGTTATTTGGGTAAGACGTGAGCAGTTACTGGAAGTCGTAGACTTTTTGAAAAAATTGCCAAAACCTTATGTCATGTTATTTGACTTGCATGGGGTGGATGAGCGTCAGAGAATACATAGACAAGGTTTGCCAGAGGCAGACTTTAGTGTTTTCTATCACCTCATCTCGATTGATCGCAACCGCGATATCATGTTGAAGGTCGCATTAAATGAGAAAGACCTGAATGTACCTTCTATCGTGTCACTGTTCCCAAATGCTAACTGGTACGAGCGAGAAGTGTGGGATATGTTTGGTATTACCTTCCAAGGTCACCCAAACTTACGCCGCCTGCTAATGTCACCAAGCTGGGAAGGTCACCCATTACGTAAAGACTACCCAGCGCGCGCTACAGAATTTGACCCATTTGAGCTAACTAAGCAAAAACAAGATCTGGAAATGGAAGCACTAACTTTCAAACCAGAAGAGTGGGGCATGGCGCGTGGTAATGAAAACGAAGACTTCATGTTCCTTAACTTAGGACCTAACCATCCCTCTTCACACGGTGCCTTCCGTATTGTGTTGCAGCTAGATGGTGAAGAAATCGTAAACTGCGTACCAGATATCGGTTACCACCATCGTGGTGCTGAAAAAATGGGTGAGCGTCAGTCTTGGCATAGCTACATTCCTTATACTGACCGTATTGAATACCTTGGCGGTTGTGTGAATGAAATGCCTTATGTGTTAGCCGTTGAAAAGCTAGCGGGCATTGAAGTTCCTGATCGCGTGAAAACGATCCGAGTGATGCTATCTGAGCTGTTCCGCATTAACAGCCATTTACTCTATATCAGTACCTATATTCAAGACTCCGGCGCAATGACCCCTGTGTTTTTTGCGTTTACAGACCGCCAAAAAGTTTACAACGTCGTTGAAGCCATTACCGGTTTCCGTATGCACCCAGCTTGGTTCCGTATCGGTGGTGTTGCGCATGACCTACCACGCGGTTGGGATAAATTACTACGTGAATTATTAGATTGGCTGCCAAAACGCCTCGACTCTTATGTCACGACAGCACTGAAAAACACCATTTTGAAAGGCCGTTCAATCGGGGTTGCTGCTTATACAAAAGAAGAAGCCTTGGCTTGGGGGGTTACTGGTGCTGGTTTACGTGCGACAGGTCTTGATTTTGACGTGCGTAAATGGCGTCCGTATTCAGGCTACGAAAACTTTGAGTTTGATATTCCTATTGCTCACAACGGTGACTGTTATGACCGTGTGATGATCAAAGTGGAAGAGATCCGCCAAAGTATGCGTATTCTTGAACAATGTTTGAAGAATATGCCAGAAGGGCCTTTCAAAGCCGATCACCCATTGACGACGCCGCCACCGAAAGAGCGGACGTTGCAGCATATTGAAACCCTGATCAACCACTTCTTACAAGTGTTTTGGGGTCCAGTTATGCCTGCGAATGAATCATTCCAGATGATCGAAGCAACTAAAGGGATTAACAGTTACTACCTAACGAGTGATGGCAGCACAATGAGCTACCGTACTCGTATTCGTACACCGAGCTATGCGCATTTGCAGCAAATTCCAGCGGTGATCAAAGGTAGTCTGGTTTCCGACTTGATTGTCTATCTGGGTAGTATCGATTTTGTAATGTCGGATGTGGATCGCTAACCATGCATAATGAACATAATAAGCAGACCAGTCTTGATGGCGTAAATGTTTTTGAACCGCAAGAAACACAGCACGGTTTCGTTTTAACGGAAGCCGAGCGTGCTGAAATCGAAGGTGAAAAACACCACTATGAAGACCCGCGTGCTGCCTCAATTGAAGCACTAAAAATTGTGCAAAAAAACCGTGGCTGGGTTGAAGACGGTGCTATTTACGCGATTGCCGAAGTACTAGGTATCCCCGCGAGTGATGTCGAAGGTGTGGCGACATTCTATAGCCAAATCTTCCGTCAACCTGTAGGACGCCACATTATTCGTTATTGCGATAGTGTGGTTTGCCATATTACGGGATACCAAGGATTAGAAGCTGAAATTATCAATCAGTTAAATATTCGTCCAGGGCAAACAACGGCAGATGGCCGCTTTACGCTGCTACCAACCTGTTGTTTGGGTAACTGTGATAAGGGTCCTACTATGATGATTGATGAGGACACTCACAGCTACGTACAGCCTGAAGATATTAAAAAGTTACTGGAGCAGTATCCATGACAAACTCCTTTAAACAAGTGATCCGTACTGCGGAAACACATCCGTTGACATGGCGTTTGCGTGATGACAAACAACCTGTTTGGCTGGATGAGTATCGTAGTAAGAATGGATATAAAGGTGTTGAACGTGCACTTAAGGGCATGGCACCCGACGAGGTGGTTAGCCTTGTCAAAGACGCTGGGCTAAAAGGCCGCGGCGGTGCAGGTTTCTCCACTGGTCTGAAATGGAGCCTGATGCCAAAAGACGAAAACATGAAACTGCGTTACTTTTTATGTAATGCGGATGAAATGGAGCCAGGCACCTATAAAGACCGTCTTTTGATGGAGCAACTGCCTCACCTTTTAGTTGAAGGCATGATCATCGGGGCTTATGCGCTAAAAGCTTATCGTGGTTATATCTTCCTACGCGGTGAATATGTTGAGGCGGCCAAACACCTACGTCGTGCCATCGAAGAAGCGAAAGCGGCTGGGTTACTCGGTAAAAATATTTTAGGTTCAGGCTTTGACTTTGAACTGTTCGTGCATACCGGTGCTGGTCGTTATATCTGTGGTGAAGAAACGGCATTAATTAACTCCCTTGAAGGGCGTCGCGCGAACCCACGTTCAAAACCACCATTCCCTGCAACGTCAGGTGCATGGGGGAAACCTACTTGCGTAAACAACGTTGAAACTATCTGTAACGTTCCTGCCATCTTAGAGCATGGTGAGCAATGGTATATCAACCTCAGTGCTGGCAAGAGTAAAGATGCGGGCACCAAGCTGATGGGCTTTTCAGGCAGAGTGAAAAATCCAGGCTTATGGGAATTGCCATTTGGCACAACAGCACGCGAAGTGTTGGAAGATTATGCAGGTGGGATGCGTGATGGACTGACATTAAAAGCATGGCAACCCGGCGGCGCGGGTACTGACTTTTTAACTGGCGATCATCTTGATTTACCAATGGATTTTGAATCTATCGGTAAAGCAGGGAGCCGTTTAGGTACTGCGTTAGCGATGGCCGTGGATAACGAAATCAACATGGTGTCTCTGGTTCGTAACCTTGAAACTTTCTTCGCTCGTGAATCCTGTGGCTGGTGTACGCCTTGCCGTGATGGCTTGCCATGGAGCGTGAAAATTTTGCAGGCGTTAGAAAAAGGGGAAGGGCAGCCGGGCGATATTGAAACATTAGAGCAACTTTGCCGTTTCTTAGGTCCGGGTAAAACTTTCTGCGCTCACGCACCGGGTGCGGTAGAGCCATTACAGAGCGCCATCAAATATTTCCGTGAAGAATTCGAAGCGGGTATCTCGCAAAAAGATCTGCGCAATATTGCTCAGATAGCCGGTATCCAGCCCAACCTATTAAAACAGCGTTGGTAATATTTTTGCGAATGAGCAACCGCAAAAATCGATTTTCACGAAGAACGTATTTTTGATTAACGCCTGCTGTTGAGCGGGCCTTTGGGAAGCATGCTGACTATGGCTACAATATATGTAGACGGCAAAGAATATGATGTAAACGGGTCTGAAAACCTGTTACAAGCCTGCCTTTCTCTGGGGCTAGATATTCCTTATTTTTGCTGGCATCCGGCGCTGGGAAGCGTTGGCGCTTGCCGCCAGTGTGCGGTTAAGCAATATCAAAACGCGGATGACACTCGTGGTCGTCTCGTGATGTCTTGTATGACACCGGCAACGGAAGGGACTTACATCTCTATCGATGATGAAGAGGCCAAACAATTCCGTGAAAGTGTTGTGGAATGGCTAATGACCAACCACCCACACGACTGTCCAGTCTGTGAGGAAGGGGGCAACTGTCATTTACAAGATATGACGGTAATGACCGGTCATAATATGCGTAAATACCGTTTTACCAAGCGTACTCACATCAATCAGGATCTGGGGCCTTTCATTAACCATGAAATGAACCGCTGTATTGCCTGCTATCGTTGTGTGCGTTATTACAAAGATTACGCAGATGGTACGGATTTAGGCGTGTATGGCGCACACAACTATGTCTACTTCGGTCGTACTGAAGATGGCACTCTGGAGAGTGAATTCTCCGGTAACTTAGTTGAAGTGTGTCCAACGGGGGTATTTACCGATAAAACACATTCAGAACGCTATAACCGTAAATGGGATATGCAGTTTGCACCGGGGATCTGCCAACAGTGCAGCATCGGTTGTAACACTAGCCCAGGTGAACGTTATGGTGAATTACGCCGTATTGAAAACCGCTACAACGGCTCAGTAAACCACTATTTCCTGTGTGACCGTGGGCGCTTTGGCTATGGTTATGTTAACCGTAAAGATAGACCTCGCCAGCCACTGCTAAATAAAGATGGCGTGAAACAAGTGATTTCAGCCATTGAAGCGATGCAAAGTGGTGCACAGATCATCAATCAAGCGAAAAAAGTGATTGGTATCGGCTCTCCACGTGCCAGTGTCGAAAGTAACTATGCACTCCGTGCATTAGTTGGCGCGGAAAACTTCTACTCAGGTGTTTCGGCAGATGAACAGCGTCGCCTTGAATTGATGCACAACATTCTGCAAAACGGGGGGATCTATACACCAAGCTTACGCGAAGTGGAAGATTACGATGCAGTACTGGTTCTGGGTGAAGATTTAACTCAGACGGGTGCTCGTATGGCACTCTCGGTTCGCCAAGCCGTTAAAGGTAAAGCTCGTGAAATGGCAGCGGCCCAAAAAGTGGCAGACTGGCAAATAGCGGCGATCATGAATATCGGCCAACACGCGAAATACCCTCTGTTTATCACTAACGTTGACGATACGCGTTTAGATGATATCGCGGCATTTAACTACCGTGCTCCTGTTGCAGACCAAGCGCGTTTTGGTTTCGCTATTGCGAACATGATTAATGGTGATGCACCGGCTGTAACAGATTTACCTGCTGATTTACGAGCTAAAGTTGAAACCATTGCTCAAGCGCTGGCCAGTGCGAAAAAACCATTGATTATCAGTGGTAGCCACTCAGCAAGCGATGCGATGATCCAAGCGGCTGCTAACGTTGCGTTTGCACTCAAAGCAAAAGGTGCTCAAGTGGGGCTATCTTACCTTGCTTCCCACGCGAATAGTTTTGGTCTCGCAATGATGAAAGCACAGCCGTTGGATAGTGCATTTGAGCGCATTAATGCAAATGAAGTCGATGTCGCTATTGTGATGGAAAATGACCTTTACCGTCATAGCAGTGTTAACGCTGTCGATAGTGCATTGGCGAAACTGAAGCACCTCATTGTGGCGGATCATCAACATACTGCCATTATGGATAAAGCCACCTTGGTATTACCTGCGGCAAGTTTTGCGGAAGCAGATGGAACCTTGATCAACCAAGAAGGTCGCGCTCAACGCTTCTTCCAAGTCTTTGACCCATCTTTCTACGATAAATCTATCGTCATGAACGAAAGCTGGCGCTGGTTGCATTCACTGCAAACAGAAGCGCAAGCACGTGATGCAGATTGGTCTCAGCTTGATCATGTTATTGCGGATTGTGTGGCTGCGTTACCTCAGTTTGAAGGTATTGTCGATGCGGCACCAAAAGCATCTTTCCGTATTCGTGGTCAGAAACTTGCTCGTGAGCCACACCGTTATAGTGGGCGTACGGCGATGCTAGCGAATCAATCGGTTCATGAACAGCGCCAACCGCAAGATAAAGACACGGCGTTTGCGTTCTCTATGGAAGGGAACAACAGCCCAACGGCACCACGTCAGCAAATTCCATTTGCATGGGCACCAGGTTGGAACTCACCACAAGCTTGGAACAAATTCCAAAGTGAAGTGGGTGGCCATCTGCGTTTTGGTGATCCGGGCGTTCGTTTGTTTAATTCAACAGAAGGTAAACTGGGTTATTTCACGGAGATCCCAGCGGCTTATCAGGCGACTGAAGCTCAATGGGTGGTTGCGCCTTACTATCACTTGTTCGGCAGTGATGAGATGTCACAACGCTCTGAGGTGATCCAGCAGCGCATGCCGGAACCTTATATCATGTTGAATGAAAAAGATGCCGCGGCGATTGGCCTTGCAGCAGGTACTCAAGCGGAGTTCAGTTATGAAGGACAAACCTTTAATCTGACGGTGCGTGTGAGTAAAAATCTGTCGAGTGGTCAAATCGGTCTGCCATTGGGTATGCCAGGTATTGCACCAGCCATGGCGGGTGTATCAGTCAATAATCTGCGGAGGGGGGCATGATGGATTGGATATCCCCAGAAGTGATGGAAATTTTGGTTTCCGTCCTTAAATCGATTGTCATCCTATTGGTTGTTGTGATCTGTGGGGCATACATGAGTTTGGGTGAACGCCGTATTCTCGGTTTATTCCAAAATCGTTATGGCCCTAACCGCGTTGGACCATTCGGCATGGGGCAGTTAATGGCCGACATGTTCAAAATGTTGTTCAAAGAAGACTGGATCCCACAGTTTGCAGACAAAAAAATCTTTACGTTAGCACCTGTGATTGCGTTTTGTTCGCTGTTCCTCGCTTTTGCTATCGTACCTGTCAGCCCAACATGGTATGTCGCTGACCTGAATATCGGGATCTTATTTTTCCTGATGATGGCAGGTCTTGCGGTTTATGCCGTTCTGTTTGCTGGTTGGTCAAGTAACAACAAATACTCACTGCTAGGTGCGATGCGTGCCTCCGCACAAACGGTGAGCTACGAAGTGTTCTTAGGTCTTTCATTGATGGGGGTTGTGGCTCAAGCAGGCTCTTTCAATTTGATTGATATTGTGGACGCTCAGAAAGGTATGTGGAACATCATTCCTCAATTCTTTGGCTTTGTGACGTTTGCGATTGCAGGTGTTGCGGTATGTCACCGTCACCCGTTTGACCAACCAGAAGCTGAACAAGAGATTGCGGATGGTTACCACGTTGAATATTCAGGTATGAAATTCGGCCTGTTCTTCGTTGGTGAGTATATCGGTATTGTTACAGTCTCTGCCTTGATTGTAACGCTGTTCTTTGGTGGCTGGCATGGACCTTTCTTGCCGTCATTCCTGTGGTTTGCGATTAAGACTGCCTTCTTCATGATGATGTTTATCCTGATCCGTGCATCTTTACCACGCCCACGTTATGACCAAGTGATGTCTTTCGGTTGGAAAATCTGCCTGCCGCTGACTCTGCTTAACCTGCTGGGTACCGCAGCAGTTATTTTATACAACGCTCAGTAAGGGGTGATTGAACCATGACATTGAAAGATTTATTGGTCGGTTTCGGCACTCAAGTACGCAGTATTTGGTTGGTCGGTTTGCATGCGTTCCAAAAACGTGAAACGCAAATGTATCCCGAAGAGCCAGTTTACCTGCCGCCCCGTTACCGTGGTCGTATCGTATTAACCCGTGACCCAGACGGTGAAGAGCGTTGTGTTGCCTGTAACTTATGTGCGGTTGCTTGCCCAGTGGGCTGTATCTCACTGCAAAAAGCGGAGCATGAGGATGGGCGTTGGTATCCTGAATTTTTCCGCATTAACTTCTCACGCTGCATTTTCTGTGGGTTGTGTGAAGAGGCTTGCCCAACAACGGCAATCCAATTAACACCTGACTTTGAAATGGGTGAATGGCGTCGTCAAGATCTTGTTTATGAAAAAGATCACTTATTAATTTCAGGTCCGGGTAAATATCCTGATTATAACTTTTACCGTAAATCGGGTATGGCGATTGCAGGTAAAGACAAAGGTGAAGCGGATAACGAAGCCAAACCAATTAACGTCAAAGACCTGTTGCCATAAGGAGCGATATTCATGGAATTTACATTTTATATCGCCGGTCTGGTTGCTGTTTTAGCGACTTTGAGGGTGATAACCAATACTAACCCGGTACATGCGTTGTTGTATCTGGTTGTTTCTCTGCTGGCACTGTCTATGGTGTTCTTCTCGCTCGGCGCATACTTTGCGGGGGCTTTGGAGATCATCGTATACGCGGGTGCCATCATGGTACTGTTCGTTTTCGTGGTGATGATGCTCAACCTTGGGCGCTCTGTTCAAGAGCAAGAGCGTGAATGGCTGGCACCGAAAAACTGGATTGGGCCGGCACTGTTATCTGCAGTATTGCTGGCACTTCTGGTTTACGGCATTACCAGCCTGTCATACCAAGACGGTATTACTGGCACGGTGATTAGTGCGAAAGAGGTGGCAATTAGCTTGTTTGGACCTTATGTCCTAGCGGTTGAATTGGCATCATTGTTACTGCTAGCAGGCTTAGTAGTTGCGTTCCACGTAGGTCGTGACCGTACTGAAAACAGTGCTGATCTTGTTAGCAATGCGAAAGCGAAAGCGGAGGAACAATAATGATACCTCTTCAACATGGTCTGATTTTAGCGGCTATTTTGTTTGTGATGGGGCTAAGCTGCCTTGTTATCCGCCGCAACTTGCTTTTCATGCTGATCGGACTGGAAATCATGATTAACTCAACAGCGCTCGCTTTTGTGGTCGCTGGGAGTTTTTGGGGGCAACCAGACGGCCAGATAATGTACATTCTGGCAATTGCACTGGCTGCAGCGGAGGCGAGTATTGGATTGGCGTTGTTACTGCAACTCCATCGTCATCGTCAGAACCTGAATATTGATAAAGTCAGTGAGATGCGCGGATGAATTTACTCTATTTAACAATTCTGTTTCCGCTTCTGGGGTCAGTGCTATTAGCATTTTCCCGCGGTCGTTGGTCAGAAAATGTTTCAGCTATTATTGGGGCTGGAGTCGTCGGCCTTGCAGCGGTTGTTGCATTGTATGCGGGTATTGAGTTTTTAGAACAACCTGTACTTGCAAATGGTGCATATCCTCCGTACACCGATCTGCTTTGGACTTGGATGTCAGTGGGAGATTTCAATATCCCGTTTACGATTCGCCTTGATGGCCTCTCACTGACGATGTTAGGTGTTGTAACGGGCGTTGGCTTCCTGATCCACGTTTATGCTTCTTGGTATATGCGTGATGAGGAAGGGTATTCACGCTTCTTTACTTACACTAACTTGTTCATCGCGAGCATGGTGGTTTTAGTACTCGCCGATAACATGATGCTGATGTATCTCGGTTGGGAAGGGGTAGGGCTGTGCAGTTACCTGTTGATCGGTTTCTACTACACCAATCCAGATAACGGCAAAGCGGCAATGAAAGCCTTCTTCATTACGCGTGTTGGTGACGTGTTCTTAGCTATCGGTATGTTTATTCTGTGGAATGAACTCGGTACTTTGAACTTCAGCGAAATGGCTGTAATGGCACCACAAAAAATGGCAGAAGGTGGCAGTGCAATCACATGGGCAACCTTAATGATCTTAGGTGGTGCGGTAGGTAAATCTGCTCAATTACCACTCCAGACATGGCTAGCCGATGCGATGGCGGGTCCAACTCCGGTCTCTGCTCTGATCCACGCAGCAACCATGGTAACCGCGGGTGTTTATCTTGTTGCTCGTACCCATGCATTGTTCTTGATGGCACCAGAAATCTTACATCTGGTCGGCATTGTGGGCGGTGTCACCCTGTTGTTAGCAGGCTGTGCAGCATTGGTTCAAACCGATATCAAACGTGTATTGGCCTACTCAACCATGAGCCAAATTGGTTATATGTTCTTGGCTCTAGGTGTTCAGGCGTGGGATGCAGCTATTTTCCACCTGATGACGCACGCCTTCTTTAAAGCACTGTTGTTCTTGTCAGCAGGTTCGGTGATCATTGCTTGTCATCACGAACAAAATATTTTCAAAATGGGTGGATTGCGTAAGCAAATTCCATACGTCTATACGGTGATGTTAATCGGCGGAAGTGCACTGGCTGCACTACCTCTATTCACGGCCGGTTTCTACAGTAAAGACGCTATTTTGTGGGGTGCAGAAGTGGATGGCCAAACGGTTCTCTTATGGGCTGGCCTCATCGGTGCACTACTGACAGCAATGTATACTTTCCGTATGATTTTCATCGCCTTCCATGGCGAAGCGAAAATTAAAGCGCACAAGGTCAAAGGATTTACTCACTCCATACCATTGGGCATTTTGGCAATTTTAGCGACATTTATTGGTGCGCAGATTCACCAGCCGTTAGAAGGCGTATTCCCTGTTAATCCACTGGAGCATGAAGCTGGTAAGCTACAGTTGGAGATGCTTTCAGGTAGCCTTGCTGTTATCGGACTGTTGATTGTGGCATTCATTTATCTGTACAGACGCTCTATCGCCACAGTTATCGCGAAAAGTGCACCAGGCCGTTTCTTCTCAACATGGTGGTATCATGCGTGGGGATTCGACTGGCTGTATGACGTTGTCTTTGTAAAACCTTTCAAGGGTGTTGCATGGCTACTGGAAAGCGATCCTGTGAACTCATTGATGAACCTACCTGCCTGCTTGTCTCGTTGGGCAAACAAAGGGTTGGCAATTAGTGAGAACGGTCAGGTCCGTTGGTATGTTGCCTCATTGGGGCTGGGTGCAGTGCTGATTCTTGCTCTGCTGCTTTTGGTTTAATTAAGGGACACATTGCGCCATGCTATTACCCTGGCTAATACTCATTCCCTTCATCGGTGGCCTGCTAAGCTGGCAGGCTGACCGGTTTAGCCACCGCGCACCACGTTGGGTTGCGCTGGCTTCAATGGGAATAACATTAATATTATCAATCTTGTTATGGCTACAGGGAGATTACTCTCTGGTAAATCCACAAGGTGTTCCACAATGGCAAGTGGAATATTCAATGCCGTGGATCCCAATGCTGGGTATTAATTTCCATCTGGCGATTGATGGCTTATCACTGTTAATGGTGGTACTAACCGCGATCATGGGGGCTTTCTCAGTCCTCAGTTCGTGGAGTGAAAACCAAGCCAACCAAGGTGCTTATCACTTTAACCTGCTGTGGATTATTGCAGGTGTGATGGGGATTTTTACGGCGGTTGACCTGTTCTTGTTCTTCTTCTTCTGGGAAATGATGTTAATCCCAATGTACTTCCTGATTGCTAACTGGGGGCACAAAGGAGCAGAAAACAGACAGCATATTAACGCTGCAACTAAGTTCTTTATCTACACACAAGCGAGTGGCTTGATTATGTTGGTGTCGATTGTTGGATTAGCATTAGTCCACTTCGGCGACACCTCTGTGTGGACATTTAACTACAATGAGTTGCTTGGTACTCAGATGTCTAGCACCGTTGGCTTTATGCTAATGTTAGGCTTCTTTATTGCCTTTGCGGTTAAGATGCCATTAGTGCCATTCCACGGTTGGATGGCGGATACCCAAGAGCAATCGCCAACAGCAGGCTCTGTGGATATCTCAGGTATCATGTTGAAAACAGCGGCTTACGGCCTGTTGCGTTTTACACTACCTCTGTTCCCTGAAGCATCGATCGAGTTTACACCTATTGCGATGACACTTGGTGTGATCAGCATTTTCTACGGTGCATGGCTTGCATTTAAACAAACAGACATTAAGCGTCTTGCTGCATACAGTAGCTTGTCTCACATGGGATTTGTGACGGTGGCAATCTACGCTAGCTCTGTTCTTGCATACCAAGGTGCAGTGATCCAAATGATCACAAATGGCTTGTCAGGTGCAGCATTAATTATCATCAGCGGGCAGTTGTATGAGCGTACACAAACCCGTGATATGCGCATGATGGGTGGATTATGGAAACGTATTAAATGGTTACCGGGTTTATCACTGTTCTTTGCCGCTGCAACTTTAGGTATGCCGGGCACAGGTAACTTTATCGGTGAATTCATGATCCTGTTTGGTACATTCAGCCAATTTACGCTGGTGACTTGCATCATGGTCTTTGGTGTGGTGTTCGCATCTGTCTACTCATTGTGGATGATGCAACAAACCTACTACGGTACACCAAAATCCGAGAGCGAAATGAAAGGGTTAACAGCACGTGAATTTGGTGTGCTGCTGGCTCTGGCTGTTTTACTGGTTATTATTGGCTTCTATCCACAACCAATTCTGGATACTTCAGAGGGTGCGATGGAAACATTACATAACTTGTACACTGCTTCACTTACAACATTAAGGCCGTAATTCGCCATGACAATAACACTTCAACAATTGATCGCAATACTCCCGCTATTGATCGTCGGATTGACGGCGGTGGTTGTGATGCTGTCCATTGCGTGGCGACGCGATCACCTAACAAGTGCCACACTGACAGTATTCGGCTTCGCCGTTGCGCTGCTATCTCTGTTCTTTATTGCAGAGGGGCTGCCAATAGAAGTCACTCCGCTTATTCGTGTTGACGGCTATGCGATGTTCTACAGCGCATTGGTCCTGATTGCGGGTATGGCAACCAGCATTTTTGCTTTCCATTGGTTGGAAGGCTTTAATGATAATAAAGAAGAATTCCATCTGTTACTGGCGATTGCGGTAACAGGGGGCGTCTTACTTTCAATGGCTAACCACATGGCATCCATGTTCATTGGTATTGAATTGATCTCTTTACCCTTGTTTGGTCTTGTGGCTTACACCTTTGAACGTAAACGTTCGCTGGAAGCAGGTATCAAATACATGCTGTTATCTGCCGCTGCCTCTTCTTTCTTGCTCTTTGGTATCGCCTTACTGTATGCAGAATCAGGCAGCTTAAGCTTTGCGGCTGTGGGTCAGAGTCTTTCTGATAGCCAAATCCATGCGCCATTGGTGTTGATTGGCTTGGGGATGTTGATTGTAGGCTTCGGTTTTAAATTATCACTGTTCCCATTCCAATTATGGACTCCAGACGTTTACCAAGGTGCTCCAGCTCCGGTATCCGCGTTCTTAGCAACGGGAAGTAAAATTGGTATCTTTGCAGTATTAATGCGTATCTTTATGGAAGCGCCTGCTGCTCAAAGTAATACATTGGCGATTGTTGTTAGCGTCATCGCTATTGCTTCGATTCTGTTTGGTAACCTGATGGCTATCACTCAGAAAAGTGCCAAACGCCTACTTGGTTATTCGTCCATTTCTCACATGGGATACCTGCTGGTTGCCTTAGTTGCATTACGCGCCGCCCCAACAGATTCCCAAGTCACTGTCGCTATCTATTTAGTCGGCTATCTGTTTGCAAGTTTGGGCGCCTTTGGTGTGATCAGCATTATTTCTAGCCCATATCGTGGCGATGACCAAGATGACTTGAGTGCATTTCGCGGGCTGTTCTGGCATAAGCCTGTACTTGCGACAGTGCTTACCGTGATGATGCTTTCTCTGGCTGGTATACCGATTACATTAGGGTTTATTGGTAAATTCTATGTGATTATTTCCGCAGTGAAGGCAGAGCTATGGTGGTTAACTGGTGCCGTGGTCTTAGGTAGTGCGATTGGTCTATTCTACTATCTACGCTTTATGGCAAGCTTGTATAGCCGTGATGCAGAACATGCAGATCGTTATACTGGGCCAGAAAAAGCCACTTTCGGGACAGTTGTTGCTGCTATCTGTGCAATTATCGTGATCCTGCTAGGGGTATGGCCGCAACCGCTTATCAATCTCTCCTATATGGTATTGGCTGTGAGCCCGCTTTAATCTTCACCGCCATTACAGTAAAAATAAACGGCTACTTTTCAGTAGCCGTTTTTTTTAATCAGCTAATTGGCGCTGATATTGATATTCGGCTTCATTAATAAAGTCCATAAAGGCTTCACAAGATTTGATGGCATTATGGATATTAAACGTCTGCTCGTCTAAACATGTCTGCATATAGTCAATCCATTGCGTTAAATAAGATTGTAACTGCTGAAAATGGGCAGCCACATCTTGTCGTTGCTCATCTATTTTTGAAATATCTTTAGTGAGCATAAGTAGGTGTGTCAGCTTATCAATGCGCTTTTTAAACTGCTGGTCTTTCTCATTTAAAACAGCGATTTGATCGACCAAATAGAGTCGAAAATTGACCAATTTTATAAAATCTAAGCCATTGTCAAGGATAGTGAGTAAGCGCTTGGCACAGGCAATCGCAATTTTTAGCAGATCTTTTTTAGAAGGAGGGATATTTAATGATTCAATGAGCGATATATCAGGAAAAACATGATCAAATAAATCCGCTAGCTTGTAATTTAAGATAACTTCTTCAGCTTTAACAATAGCAATTAACTCTTGGTTAAACTCATCCAATGTCTTTTGATTATTGTTAGCCAGTAATAAAAGGCGATTTTGTAGGTTACGATAGCTCTCACTTTTAAGGTGGTTTGCTTCTTCTAATTGTAATGCCAATAGATAATCGCTTGTGGTACGTAAAGGTGCCGTTAGCTTCTCTAGCTCATTTTTAAGCTCAGTAAAGTCATCGATAAATTCTGTTAACTCTAAATCCTGTTGACCTCCCTTTAAGTCATCAACATCCTGACTTGAAAATCGCTCACTAATCGTACTATCAATGATATAACGAGTTTTTAATTTCATTATTGGCAATGAGTTTCTGATTTGCTCATTGAGACTTTCTGCCTGAGTAGCAATCCGTTTTATTCGATTAAAAATGCTCGGATCGTAACTTAGAATGTTATGATTAAAATTATTAATTTTATTAATGAGCATTCTTACCTGATAAAACTCAATAGCAGGTAAAACTGGGAAATTTACGGTTTGGTGCATAGTATTACCTTTATTAAGCATGAGAGTAATGTGTCATTTTAATATCAAATAGTTCAATGAGTTGTTCTGAGTAAGTTTGCACAGACGCCCATGCGGTGATAATTTTTTTGAAACGAGCAATAAACTTTAAAAGGTTGGCAGCATTATCAATACGCGCAAAAGTTTCTATTGACTGCTTAATTTCGGTCAAAATAACAAGCCACATATAGTCTAAATGGTCAACTGCTAATCTTGCATCTTTAAAATAGCCTTCAATCTTCTGTAAATGTACTTGAATATCAAAAATAACTTTTTTAATAAAGCGATCTTTATTGAGTTTGTTATTGATTTCAACAATTTCTTTAAGTAATGCGTTTTTTCGATGGCGGACTTTTTCAGCTTTGCTGCCGAATATCCCTCCTGTAATCAGTAATCCAATTAAACCACCAGCAAGGCCTGTAAAGCTTAACTTAACAAAATGGTCATATTCTTTTTCGAGTGTTAATACCTCTTTTTTGAGTAAAGTGACTTTCTCAAAAAGATGTGATTCAGAATTAATATCATCAATAGAATCTAATTGCAAATAAATTGACTTAACTTTAAATAATAAAGAATCAACATGTTGATTATTAGATAAAGCACCTCCAATAATATGTGCTCGAAAGTCAGAAATAGTATTTTTAATCCTAGAAGTTTTATTGGCTTGCATTTTAATATCATCTTGGATGAGATTCAGTATGCTTAATAATTCTGTGGCAATTTGCTGGTCATCATTTTGGTAAGTAAGCCCATCTAGCGCCTCGGCTGACAAGTCGTCAATGCTATTGGCTATTTGCTGTATAATAGGCATATCATTAATGTATTCAATGATTTGATTTCCAGTCTGAACAATATTTCGACTAATCAGTGATAAATTAATAGATTGTTGTTTAACTTCTTGTTCGACACCATCCCAACCGTTGGCATGGGTGTGAATTAATTGAATAACCTCAGTCAGTGCGCTAATTTTTATGGGTAAATCAGTTGATTCATTAATTTTTAGCCATGAATGGATTTCTAATGTTGATGTTGGTAATGAAAGGGCAAAATGGGTATATCGATGAATATTCACTAAATCTTGGTGAGTAAAAATGCCGGCGGGGCGAGCAGAGTGAGGGTCTTGGTTGGTTAATAATGCAAGAGTTGCCGCTCCTATATTCTCTTTTTCAATTATTTTGTCATAAGTTATTTCACTCATAATGGTTCATTTCCAATTAAGTATTGTGGTTGAAATAAAAGGTAGACAACAGAAAATCACAAATATGAGTGATGCGATAAAAATGATAGAGCTAAAAATAGTATTATCTCTAAGCAATTTATCACCCATGATAAAACATTAGATTCGCATTTACCCCGTATAGTTAAGAATAAATTACTTTAAGGATCGCCTAAAAGTAGATACTAAAATATGAAAATATATATTATAAATTGACGACCTAATATAATCGATAATAAATTCATTATGATTAAATGTTGAAATGTCTAATCATAAAAGTGCAGGAAGTTATATTAAATGTTCTAAGATAAAAATATTATGTCACTCTTTGACGCGTTAAGAGAGTGAATAATAAATATTAACTCTGCGAGCATTGTTTTTGTCATATCATTTTTTTATTTTTTAATATCGTAATTATAATTAATGTTTTTTTAGTGTGATGTGACGTATTTGAATACTTACCGTATTGTTACCCGATGATGATTATTTTACTTTGTACAAATATGATTAACAAATAACCATCAAGTAAAAAAACAAAATGGTGTTTTTGTGTGATCTTGAAGATAAAGATTGATATAAGTCAAGTAAATAATTAAAGTTAAATTTTTTAATCTATACAATAAGATGCGTAGTGATTTATTGGTGATGTAATAAAAAATTACTAATACATATTTGATTTTACGAGGCGTAACACCTATTGTCAGAAATAATCAATGTATTAATAAATTATATTGCACTATATAATTATCGATAGTCTTTGTTGAGTGTGGCAGTAGGGATCTAAAGTGGTATATAAAAAAATAGATAATTTAATAACTGAAATTCTTCATCAACTGTCAACATTGGCATTGGGCAATCAAGAATTCATACGTCTACATTGGCAATTGGATGGTCACTCTACATTTCCTGGGTTAGCTTGGCTATCGGCTCAATCCTGTTATCCGCAGTTCTATTGGTATCAGCGCACGGGAACGGATGAGTGTAGCGCTCTGGGAACTGTATATGAATTTAACGCAATCACTGAGGCCGAACAGTTTTTGTCTTTACATGCCCAGTATCCCGATATGCGTTTATGGGGCTTAAATGGCTGGAACGCGGTTGGTGAAGGAATTTCATTGGCCGATAAACAACAGGCAACGTTTTACTTTTTACCGCGTTTAGAAATTTTTCGCGTTCGTTCATCAATATCAGTCTATCTTAATATCAAAGGTGAAGATGACCGTTTAGCCGCAATCGCATTTTTAAAGCAGCTCAAGCCAGCGGCAACATTGCCACCTTTAAATGCACAAATTATCGGTCATGAACATTTCCCTGAAAAGGCGCAGTGGTGCCACCTATTAAATAAAGCTATCACGAAAATGAGAGCGGGGGAGATGGAAAAAGTTGTGATGGCGCGTGAAACGAAATTGACGTTGTCACAACCCGTTTCTGTGGCGGAATTTTTAGCGGCAAGCCAACGAGTTAATTTTCAATGCTACCATTTTATGATGGCATTAAGCCAAGAAACAGGTTTTCTGTCCTCAACACCGGAGCGTTTGTATCTACGACAAGGTACACAACTCAATTCGGAGGCACTTGCAGGTACAGTCGCGAATCATCCTGATGACGCGATTGCTGCTGAAAAAGCAAAATGGTTGATGGAAGACAGTAAGAACCAACACGAAAACTTAGTGGTCGTGGACGATATTTGCCAGCAGTTACAAGGTATTGTAACGGGTATTGATGTTTCCCCCGCGAAAGTGATTCGCCTACGCAAGATCCAACACCTCTATCGTTCGATTGCCGCAACTTTAGTGTCACCTTCAGACAGTGAATGTTTACAGCGTTTACAACCTACTGCTGCGGTATGTGGGTTGCCGAGAACGGTTGCTCGTCAGTTTTTAACGGAACATGAGCCTTTCTCGCGCCGCTGGTACGCTGGAACGGGAGGTTTCGTTAGCTTAAATAAAAGTGAGTTCGCCGTGTCCTTACGCTGTGCTCAAATTGAACATCAACGGTTGTCATTGTTCTCGGGGGCTGGGATTGTCAGTGATTCTGATCCGGAACAAGAATGGATTGAAATTGAAAATAAAGCTGCGGGGCTTAAATCTCTACTTGAACCCCCTGAAAAACCACAAATATAATATGGTTATTTTTCTTTTGGTTTCAATTAGTTCACTAAAAATTGTTCTAAGATCAAGAAATTTATATCAAGCGCATTACACTTACTGATAATAAACAACTTATTGAGCTCATTATGTCGAATTCTGTTTTTAATATGCGTTGGGCTGAGATTATTATCGAAGCACTCACCCGCCACGGTATGAAACATATTTGTATTGCGCCTGGTTCTCGCTCTACACCTTTGACGTTAGCAGCAGCGAATAACAATAAGCTTCACTGCCATACTCATTTTGATGAAAGAGGCTTGGGGCATCTAGCTTTAGGTTTAGCAAAAGCAAGCCTTGAGCCTGTCGGCGTGATCGTCACTTCAGGAACCGCAGTGGCTAACCTCTATCCTGCCCTAATTGAAGCCGGACTGACTGGCGAAAAAGTCATTTTTTTGACGGCAGATAGACCGCCGGAGCTTATCGATTGTGGCGCGAATCAGGCTATTCGCCAAACATATATCTTTGCGTCACACCCATCACAAAGTTTGATGTTACCCCGACCAACTCGTGATATTTCGGCGAAATGGTTAGTCAGTGCCATTGATAATGGGATGAATCAACTACACCACGGCGCTTTCCATATTAACTGCCCATTTGCTGAGCCGCTGTATGGTGAAACGGAAGGAGATTATGAATGGCAGCAACAACTTGGCGATTGGTGGCATTCTAATTTACCTTGGTTAAGCGAGCCTTTAACCAACACCGTTGCCCATATTTCTGACTGGTATTTTTGGCGTCAGAAAAAAGGGGTTGTTATTGCGGGTCGTATGAATAGTCAAGATGGTGAGCGTGTTGCAAACTGGGCGAAGGAACTTGGCTGGCCGTTAATTAGCGATGTGTTGTCACAAACAGGGCAACCTTATCCTTGTGCAGATTTATGGTTAGCTCATCCACAGGCCAAAGCGCGACTTAATGAAGCTGAACTGGTGGTACAATTCGGCTCGAGCTTAACAGGAAAACGCCTACTTCAATGGCAAGCACAGTGCCATCCACAAGAATACTGGATCATTGATACGATCCCAGAACGCCTTGACCCCGCTCATCACTACGGACGTAAATTAACATGCTCAATTAAAGGGTGGCTTGATGCTCATCCCGCTCAACCAAGAGGGGCTTGGTGTGAAGATCTTTACTCGTTGGCTGAGCAGACACAACGGCATGTGAGTACAAAGTTACGCAATCACTTTTCTGAAGCCGCGATTGCGCATCAATTACCAGCGCTACTGCCGCCAAAAGGGCAGTTATTTGTGGGTAATAGCTTAATTGTTCGGCTAATTGATGCTTTGGCGCAATTACCCGTGGGTTATCCGGTTTATAGTAATCGGGGGGCCAGTGGTATTGATGGTCTAATTTCAACAATGTCTGGTGTCCAGCGGGCAACCACCAAGCCGACCTTGGGGATTGTTGGTGACCTTTCGGCACTGTATGACCTCAATAGCCTCGCTTTATTGCGAGCGCCTTCAGCGCCAACGATTTTAATTGTGGTGAATAATAACGGTGGGCAGATATTTTCTATGCTACCTACGCCTGAAGCGGCAAGGCAGCAGTATTATTGTATGCCACAAAATATTCACTTTCAGCATGCGGCACTGATGTTTGGCTTGCAGTACGCAGCACCTAAAGATTGGCTCTCTCTAAAAACCACTGTTGAACAATTTTGGTATAACCAACAAGGGACATTGTTGATTGAATTAAACACCGAGAGTGACGAAGGTGCGCGAACTTTAAAACAGTTACTTGATGAGGTAGGCAGTTTCTGATGTTAGCGGCTTATCGACACAATGAACATCATTCGGGGCCTTGGTTAGTGTGGTTACACGGGCTGCTCGGTAGCGCCGATGAATGGCTGCCGATGGTGGAACTGTGCCCTAACTTCCCGTCATTGCGTGTTGATTTGCCCGGTCATGGATTATCTCAGTCTATAAGCTGCCAAAGTTTTGCTGATTTTGATGAGCAGTTGGTTCAACTTTTACAACATCATGGTATTCAACATTATTACCTTATTGGATATTCGTTGGGTGCACGCCTTGCTATGCATACGGCTTGTTATCGCCAACCAGCAGGTTTAAGTGGGTTGGTAATTGAAGGAGGAAATGTTGGGCTAAATAGCTCATCGGAGCGGGAGTCTCGTTACACCAACGACCACCATTGGGCGCAACGTTTTCGCCACGAGCCGATTTGCCAAGTGTTAAATGATTGGTATCAACAACCTGTATTTGCACATTTAACTGCGAGCCAACGCCAACAATTAATCTTGTTAAGACAGCACAATAACCCCTTAGCTGTCGCTGATATGTTAGAAAGTACCTCTTTGTCTAAACAGCCTTTTTTGGTGGACAAACTGTATCAGCTTACGATGCCATTTCGCTACTTTTGTGGTGAACAAGATCAAAAATTTCGAAGCGTTTCGCAACAATATGCTTTGCCGATTACGCTAATTAATAATGCAGGGCATAATGCTCATCGGGAAAATCCGTATGGCTATGCCACTGCACTTCATCATTTTTTATCACACTGTGGTTAAAGGAACTTGATAATGATTTATCCTAGCGAAGAAAAACTCTATGCCCCAATCGAATGGCAAGATTGCTCAGAAGGGTTTGACGACATTCTCTATCACAAGTCGTCAGAAGGGATTGCAAAGATTACGATTAACCGTCCACAGGTGCGTAACGCATTTCGCCCACAGACCGTAAAAGAGATGATCCAAGCGTTAGCTGATGCGCGTTATGACGATAAAATCGGTACTATTATCTTGACGGGTGAAGGCGAAAAAGCATTCTGTGCAGGGGGAGACCAAAAAATTCGTGGGGATTACGGCGGGTATCGTGATGAAAGTGGTACTCACCATCTCAACGTCCTAGATTTCCAACGCCAAATTCGTACTTGTCCAAAACCTGTTGTGGCGATGGTGGCTGGCTTTGCTATTGGGGGTGGGCACGTATTACATATGATGTGTGACCTAACGATTGCCGCGGATAACGCGATTTTTGGTCAAACAGGTCCTAAAGTAGGCTCTTTTGATGGTGGCTGGGGTGCATCCTATATGGCACGCATTGTTGGTCAGAAAAAAGCGCGTGAAATTTGGTTCCTGTGCCGCCAGTATAACGCTCAAGAAGCATTGGAAATGGGCTTAGTGAATACGGTTGTACCATATGCCTCTCTTGAAAAAGAGACCGTACGCTGGTGTCGTGAAATGCTTGAAAATAGCCCAATGGCACTACGTTGTTTGAAAGCGGCACTCAATGCAGATTGTGACGGTCAGGCAGGCCTACAAGAGTTGGCTGGCAATGCAACTATGCTGTTCTATATGACAGAAGAAGGTCAAGAAGGACGCAATGCGTTTAATGAAAAACGTGCGCCAGATTTCTCTAAATATAAGCGTAATCCATAATGCGTAAGGCAACACTTTACGCGTTTAGCCTGCCGATGGAGGCAGGCGTTATCCTGCGCTACCAACGCCTGAAAACTCGCGATGGGTTGTTGGTTCGCTTACAAGAAGGGGATAATGAAGGGTGGGGGGAAATATCACCGCTCCCCGAATTTAGCCAAGAAACGCTGGCGGAGGCAACAGAAGAAGCCAAACATCGGCTTGCCGAGTGGGTAAGTGGTAAGCCACTAGCGGAAAGCCTGTTACCGTCGGTAGCTTTTGGTTGTAGTTGTGCATTGGCCGAATTATCGGGGGAACTTCCTGAGCAAGCCGACTACCGCAAAGCACCATTGTGTAGTGGTGATCCTGATGACTTGATTTTGCGTCTAAGTGCAATGGAAGGCGAAAAAATCGCTAAGGTCAAAGTCGGCTTGTATGAGGCGGTACGTGATGGCATGGTGGCGAACCTATTACTGGAAGCGGTGCCTGACCTAAAATTACGTCTTGATGCTAATCGTAGCTGGACGCGTGCAAAAGCAGATGGCTTTGCGAAATATGTAAACCCTGCTTATCGCGATCGTATTGACTTCCTTGAAGAGCCTTGTAAAACACGGGAAGAATCACTGCAATATGCCGCAGATACTGGCATTGCCATTGCATGGGATGAAAGTGTGCGTGAGGCTGGTTTTAGGGTGGAGCCTCAACCGGGAGTTGCGGCGATTGTGATCAAGCCGATGTTAACCGGTAGCCTTGCTTATTGCCGCCAATTAGTCACAGAGGCTCATCATCACGGTCTGCAAGCGGTGATCAGCTCATCGATTGAAAGTAGTTTTGGTTTGACTCAGTTAGCGCGCATTGCTAATGCATTAACGCCTAATACGCTACCAGGGTTGGACACATTAGATTTGATCCAGTCTCAACTGATACGCACGTGGCCAAATAGTTCACTTCCAGTGAAGCAATTAGATGAATTGACTATCGAATGGCAGAGTTAGTATTTTTCCAAGACTGGCCTTGGCAACATTGGGCCAGTCATCGACCTGAAGCAGTGGCATTAATTACCGATATTGAGCCATTGACATGGGAACAACTGAATCAACGAGTGATGAGGCTCGCTTATCACTTTACTCAACAGGGTTTACGTGACGGACAAACCGTAGTGTTGCGCGGTAAAAATAGTGTAGAACTGTTATTGAGCCAACTTGCAACATTGTATTGTGGGGCGAAAGTTTTGCCTCTTAACCCTCGTTTACCTGAGTCTTTACTGGCAGAACTGTTACCACATCTGAATATTGATTTTGCTATCGATTTTGATGATGGTTTACTGGCTAAGTTTACTTACCCAATTTTAGCCGTGTCAGAGCGAGCGGTAACGGCGCATGAGTGGGAACACCATCTGCCTCACTTTTCTCATGCGAAGACCCAACCCGCCACTTTGATCTTAACATCTGGCTCTACGGGGTTACCAAAGGCGGCAGTGCATAATGTGCTTGCTCACCTCGATAGTGCAAATGGTGTGTTACAGGCGATGGATTACCAACAGCATGATTGCTGGCTGCTTTCTTTACCGTTATTTCATGTTTCAGGGCAAGGTATTTTATGGCGTTGGTTGCTGCGCGGAGCGCAACTAGCAATACGCTCAACACCGCTTATCGAAGCATTACAAACGGTTACCCATGCGTCTTTGGTTCCGACACAATTGTGGCGGTTACTCAATCAAACGGAAACATTATCACTATCTTTAAAACAGGTTTTACTTGGTGGCGCGACGATCCCGACTGCATTGACTGATCTTGCCTCACATAGAGGCATTGATTGCTGGAGTGGTTATGGTATGACAGAAATGGCTTCGACCGTCTGTGCAAAACGTGCAGATGGTAAGAAAGGGGTTGGCCTTCCACTTAAAGGGAAACAGTTGCGCTTAGTCGAGGGAGAAATTCAGGTTCGTTCACAGAGCCAAGCGATGGGATATTGGTTTGATGGAAAAATGATTCCATTAAAAACTATCGAAGGTTGGTTCAAAACCAATGATAGAGGCGCATATATCGACGATGAGTATCATGTGATCGGGCGGCTGGATAACTTATTTATTAGTGGTGGAGAGTGTGTTCAACCGGAAGATATTGAAGCGGTGATTAATAACCATCCAGCGGTGAGTCAAAGCTTTATTATTCCAATTGATGATGTGGAGTTTGGTCAAAGGCCTGTTGCCGTGATTGAGTTCAGCGATAAATGTGAATTAGACACCATTCAAGGTTGGCTAAAAGGCAAACTAGCGCCTTTTCAATATCCTGCTCATTTTTTTCTATTAGAGAATAGCTTAAAAGGAAGCGGTATTAAGGTATCGCGCCAGCAAGTGAAAAATTGGGTGTTACAGCAACCCGACCTTATTCAGTCAAAAGAGAATTCAGGACTGTAGTTTATCTATTTTTGATGAAAACAGGGGTGATAAAGCATCGTCAGAGTTAGATGGGCTTGTTTCGTCAATAGTGCAAACTAATCACTAATTTCCGGCATGGCTCATAATAAACGTCAGGCTCAAGATAAGAGCCTGACGTTTAACTAAGCGTGATTATTTAAGGGCATTTAACGCTTTTTCTACGCCCGCACCATATTCAGGGTGAACTTTTTTGAACAGGTCAATTTGGCGTTTTTGTGTCTCTTCAGAAGCCTCAATCAACTCTCCTGCAAGACGTTTGAACATGCGTTGATGCTCTGCATCATCAAGCAGTTCATATAATGCACGCGGCTGACTGAAATAGTCTTCATCTTCGCGATGGTTCCAATGATCAGCTGCACCTTCAAGCGTCAATGGTGGTTCACTGAAATTAGGCTGCTCTTGGAACATACCTGCACTGTTTGGTTCATAGGTCACACCATTACCACTGTTACCATCAACACGCATTGCACCATCACGATGATAGTTATGGAATGGGCAACGTGGTGCGTTAACAGGGATCTGGTAGTGGTTAACACCTAAACGATAACGCTGAGTGTCGCCATACGAGAACAAACGACCTTGCAACATTTTATCCGGAGAGAAACCGATACCTGGAACAATATTTGCTGGGTTAAAGGCAGCTTGCTCAACATCGGAGAAATAGTTAGCAGGGTTACGATTTAATTCAAAGTAACCGACATCAATTAATGGATAGTCTTTGTGAGGCCATACTTTAGTCAGATCAAAGGGATTATAAGGCACTTTTGACGCTTCGGCTTCTGGCATCACTTGAATTTGTAGCTTCCAGCGTGGGTAGTCACCTTTATTAATGGCATCAAACAGGTCACGCTGAGAACTTTCACGATCTTTACCGATGATCACTTCTGCTTCATCATCCATCAAGTTCTCAATGCCTTGCTGACTACGGAAGTGGAATTTAACCCAGAAACGTTCATTTTTATCATTGATAAAGCTATAAGTATGGCTACCAAAACCGTGCATATGACGGTAGCTACGAGGTATACCTCGGTCACTCACGTCAATGGTCAATTGATGAAGTGATTCTGGTAAATGAGAGAAGAAATCCCATTTATAAGCCATTGAGCGCATATTACTGTATGGGCAGCGTTTAACCACGTGGTTCAAATCCGGAAATTTCAGCGGGTCACGCAGATAGAACACAGGGGTGTTATTACCAACCAGATCCCAGTTACCTTCTTCTGTGTAAAATTTTAATGCGAAACCACGGATGTCACGCTCAGCGTCTGCCGCACCACGTTCACCGGCAACCGTTGAAAAGCGTGCGAACATATCCGTTTGTTTACCGACAGCAGAAAAGATATTTGCACGGGTATAACGGGTAATATCATGTGTAACAGTAAAAGTACCGAATGCGCCTGAACCTTTAGCATGCATACGGCGCTCAGGAATAACTTCACGGTCAAAATGGGCTAATTTTTCTAAAAACCAAACATCCTGTAATAGCATAGGGCCGCGAGGGCCTGCCGTCATCACATTATTATTATCAACAACAGGTGCGCCAGATGCAGTCGTGAGACCTTTCTTTTTCATCACAATACTCCAGTAAGTTATAGACAATAAAACTAAAAAATGCATTTATTTCGTTCGAAATATAATGCTTTCCATGCATAATGCCTTATTATCATTGGATTATAGTTGATTAGTTAAAGTATAACTAATACATAGTACCAATTACTGTGATAACTGATTAAAAATCAATAGGAATACTCAGCGTCGTTGTGAATGGTGTTGTTTTAATGACTGAAAAGTAAAAAACAGTAATAACTACTGAGAATTGGATTTATATATTGTAGTATGACTAAATAACTTCTATTAATGGGGCAATGATATGCGTAAAGGATTATTTCTCGTTGCAGCGGCAGCATCATCAATGATGTTCGTCGGGGCTGCACAAGCTGTTTCTGTTAATGCAAATGTGGGTAAGCATTATACTGAACTCAATGCAGGCATTGGTACTAAAGGCGCAGGCCTTGCATTTGATGGCTCATGGGCGCGTAGTGATCATGATGGTCAAATGGGTAGCTTAGGCGCAACCTTTGGTTTGCCTCTAGGTCCATTTTCAGCCTATGTTGGTGGTAAAGCCTTATATTTATCACCTGAAGACAATAAAGATGGCATGGCGCTAGCAGGTGGAGCCGGTCTTGGATGGCAAGTGATGCCTTCTTTGAATATTTATGGTGAAGCTTATGGTGCTCCGGCATCATTAACATCGGGAAGTCAATCTTATACCGAAGCAAAAGTCGGCGCACGCTATACTGTATTTAAACCGCTTTCAGTTGATGCAGGCTACCGTGTCATCGATATTAAAGGTACGCATGACAACCCAAGCAACAAAATTGCTGACGGTTGGTATGTGGGAGCAGGTCTAAGCTTCTAATTACTGGTTGTAATATAGCGGAACCCGTACAGTTTGGAGTGACGCTATAAAATCGGATATCAAAAGCCCCCCAATAGTTGGTTGCTATTGGGGGGCTTTTCCGTTTAGTGAACGGTACGAGCTTTGTTTTTGACGCTAAATTTAGCCTACATTAGGTAGGTAGCCTGCAACGATAGCAAATTGAATAATGATCACTGCAAAACCGCATAATAAAACCAGACGGAGCAGAGTA
This sequence comes from Providencia sp. PROV122, assembly GCF_028482365.1. NCBI lineage: Bacteria > Pseudomonadati > Pseudomonadota > Gammaproteobacteria > Enterobacterales > Morganellaceae > Providencia > Providencia sp. PROV122. The sequence continues at coordinate 242,197 of NZ_JAMPQI010000006.1, forward strand.
GAGCCGCCTTTAACTCGGTAATGAGCTTGCTTATCGATAGGTTTTTCAACGGCTCTAACTTGCATTGTCAATAATGCGGGGATGATCAGGGCTAATACAGACAATGCAACCGCCGCATAAGTTAACGCCTGTACGAAACTACTAAAAAATAACGCTGCTAATAACGGAGGTAAAAAAGTTAACAAGCCTGTCTGAATACGCCCAATGAGGCTATCATTCCGTTTAAATAAATCAGCAAGGTAATCGAATAAACCAAGAGCAACCCCTAAAAACGATGTGGCTAGCGCTAAATCCATAAACAGATTAACGGCAATATTAACGCGTGGAGCCGTAACGACATCACGAATGGCGGTGAGTAAGCCATCTAGGCCAGACTTTTGCGCCAAAATCCCTAAAAATGTGTTAGAAGGGATCGACCCTAAAGTGGCTATCTGCCACAAGATATAGGCAACTAAAGGGATCGCACTCCCTGTAATGAAAATGATACGAAGTTTACGCACATCGCCATTCATGTAATTCACAAGGCTAGGCACGCTACCATGGAAACCAAATGAGGTGAAGATGACTGGCACTGCCGCCAGCAGTAGCCCTTTTTCAGCAGGCATACTGCCTAAGTTGACGGTTTCAACGTGGGGTAACATAACAGCCAACATAATGATTAAAAAGATAATTTTAGCTGTAAATAGTAGGCGGTTAATAAAATCGACAGAGTGCGTACCAATACAAACAACAGCACCACCGATAAGCGTAAATAAGATAATTGATGTTTTGGTCGACAGATGAATATCCCACCACGAGAGTAGGCTGTTGGAGATCAGGACACCCGCGCCACCAATATAAGCGGTAGTCAGCGCGTACATCAGAAGTAACATACTTAAGCCTGTGACGATTTGTCCAATAGGCCCAAGGTATTTTTTCGCGATTGATCCCAAGCCCATATCTGGTGGATTGTATTGATAAACCTCAACGAGCAGTAATGAGGTATAACTCATTAACATCCATAGGCCGACAAGTAGGCATGCAATACCTGTGAAACCGACACCCGCAGCGGCAAGTGGCATAGCCAGCATCCCTGCACCTATTGTTGTTCCTGCAACGATTAAAACGCTACCTAGCGTGCGATTTTTCACAAATTCCTCTGATTAAAAGTCGTGGATTTATTAGCTGAGCAGATTATGCGATCACAGTTTTTCTGTCAAATCTAAATTACAATGAGTGTAAACATAAAATTACACGCGCGCGTATTTCTTATAAAGGAATGGTGAAAATAGCAACGAATTATTCGTCCTAGTTAATGAATAATCGTTATTGATATGGTGATTAAAGGTAAATACATCGGATTTTAAATGTTAACGGATGTTAATTAATTGATTGATATATATGATGTTTTAGATTAACAGGACAGTATCTCAGGAACCTAAGGTAAATTTTGTGACGGGGTGGGAAAATCGAATTGAAAAATAAGATTAAATTCTTTAACCAGTTAATATAAATCAAATCTGTGTCAATCTTTCATCCCGATAATGTAAGGAAACATTAATTGAAAGGATGAACTTATGGACTTTTTGATACAACTTGCCATTATCCTCGTCTGCTTGTTCTACGGAGCAAGAAAAGGGGGAATGGCTCTCGGCCTGCTAGGCGGCGTTGGCTTAGTGATACTCGTTTTTGGTTTTGGTTTACCTCCTGGAAAACCGCCTGTTGATGTTATGCTTGTGATCATCGCTGTTGTTGCAGCATCAGCGACTCTACAGGCATCAGGCGGTTTGGATGTCATGCTACAAATTGCAGAACGACTACTACGTAAAAATCCAAAATACATCTCTATTGTGGCACCTTTTGTTACCTGTATTTTAACCATTTTGTGTGGTACAGGGCATGTGGTGTATACCATCCTTCCTATTATCTATGACGCGGCGATAAAAAATAATATTCGTCCTGAAAGACCGATGGCGGCCAGTAGTATTGGTGCACAAATGGGGATTATTGCCAGCCCTGTCTCTGTTGCAGTGGTGTCCTTAGTGGCGATGTTAAATGGCATCACCATTAATGGTAAATCGCTCGAATTTTTAGATCTCTTGGCGATTACCATTCCATCGACCCTAATCGGGATACTGGCAATCGGTATTTTCAGTTGGTTCAGAGGGAAAGATCTCGATAAAGATCCGGAATTCCAAAAGTTTATTTCGGTACATGAAAATTACGAATATGTGTATGGCGACAGCGCGACACTACTCGATAAAAAGTTACCGAAGATCAATTGGGTTGCTATGTGGATTTTCCTCGCTTCTATTGGGGTTGTTGCGATTTTGGGGGCGGTTTCTGAATTAAGGCCATTGGTCAATGGCAAACCACTGTCAATGGTACTTGTGATACAGATGTTTATGCTGCTCGCTGGTGCGCTGATCATCATTATTTGTAAAACAAATCCGGCACAGATTTCGAAAAATGAGGTTTTTCGTTCAGGAATGATTGCCATTGTTGCCGTATATGGTATCGCTTGGATGGCAGAAACAATGTTTGGCGCGCATATGGATCAAATCAAAGGCACGCTTGGGGCATTAGTCAAAGACTATCCATGGGCTTATGCCGTGATCCTCTTATTGGTCTCTAAATTTGTGAACTCACAAGCAGCCGCTTTAGCTGCGGTCGTTCCGATAGCGCTCGGCATTGGTGTTGATCCTGCCTATATCATCGCATCTGCGCCTGCTTGCTATGGTTATTATATTCTTCCGACTTATCCAAGTGATTTAGCCGCTATTCAATTTGACCGTTCCGGTACGACTCGGATAGGTAAATTTGTGATTAACCACAGCTTCATTCTACCCGGCCTCATTGGTGTTGGTGTCTCTTGTGTGTTTGGATGGGTATTTGCAGGATTATATGGTTATCTATAATCTGTAAGTGACGTGTTTAATTAACAGCGATGGCGTAAAGAGAGCGTCATCGCTGTGAGGTTTTAACCGATTTCGATGTCAGAAAGGGGATGGCAACAACAAGGTAAAATCTCACCGTCTTGTACAAAGGCAAGCGGTTTTTGTTTATAGCCCACTCTCCCTTTTAATAGCATGACTCGACATGAGCCACAATAGCCTTCTCGGCACTGATATTCAACAGGAATACGGCTGTCTTCAAGTGCTTCAAGCAGGCTTGTGTGGATCTCGGTGTGGTAAGGTACTTGCACACCCTGCGAGAGCCGCAGGGTGACTTTATGGCTAGCCATGATTAGAGTTCGAAATCACTCAGGTCATCAGTGTTGACTTCAGAATCAATCTGACCAACCAGATAAGAGCTAACTTCGACTTCTTGCGGCGCAACTTGAACGTTGTCAGACACCAACCATGCGTTGATCCAAGGGATTGGGTTTGAGCGTGCCTCAAAAGGTAATTTTAACCCAACAGCTTGCATACGGATATTGGTGATATATTCCACGTATTGGCACAGAATATCTTTATTTAGGCCAATCATAGAACCTTCACTGAACAGATATTCAGCCCACTCTTTTTCTTGTTCAGCCGCATCCACGAACAGTTTATAGCACTCGTCTTCGCACTCAGCAGCAATCTCTGCCATTTCAGGATCATCCTGCCCAGAACGTAACAAGTTCAGCATATGCTGGGTTCCTGTTAAGTGAAGGGCTTCATCACGCGCAATCAGTTTAATAATTTTTGCGTTCCCTTCCATTAGCTCACGCTCTGCAAAGGCAAATGAGCAAGCAAAACTGACATAGAAACGGATAGCTTCTAAGGCATTTACGCTCATTAGGCACAGGTACAACTGTTTTTTCAGTGCACGTAGTGATACTGTGATTTGTTTACCATTGCAGGTGTGAGTACCTTCACCAAACATATGGTAATAGTTGGTCATCTCAATCAGCGTGTCATAGTAAGCGGAAATGTCACGAGCGCGTTTTAAGATCTCTTCGTTTTCAACGATATCATCAAAGATGATTGCCGGATCATTCACGATATTACGGATAATATGAGTGTAAGAGCGTGAATGGATCGTCTCTGAAAATGACCAAGTTTCAACCCAAGTTTCTAATTCAGGAATTGAAATCAGTGGCAATAACGCCACGTTCGGGCTGCGACCCTGAATAGAGTCCAGCAGCGTTTGGTATTTCAGGTTACTAATAAATATGTGTTTCTCATGATCAGGCAAGCCATTATAGTCAATGCGGTCACGGGAAACGTCAACTTCTTCTGGACGCCAGAAAAATGAAAGCTGTTTCTCGATTAACTTTTCGAAAATCGGATACTTTTGTTGGTCGTAACGAGCAACGTTAACAGGTTGACCGAAAAACATCGGCTCAAGTAATTGGTCATTTCTCTTTTGTGAGAAAATGGTGTAAGTATGTGACATGACAATTCCTATTAAATTTTACACGCGCCGCCTTCACAATCTGAATCCGCTGACTCAACAACTTCTTCCAGATCACCTTGAACATCTTCCGCACCATCGCGGGTGTTGTGGTAGTAAAGTGTTTTCACACCAAACTTATAGGCGAGCAATAAATCTTTTAGCAATTGATTCATTGGTACTTTGCCTGTTGCAAAGCGCGTTGGGTCATAGTTGGTGTTTGCAGAAATAGACTGATCAACAAACTTCTGCATAATACCGACTAATTGCAAATAGCCACTGTTTGAAGGCATTTGCCATAACAACTCATAGGCGCCTTTAAGATTCTCATAATCAGGTACAACTTGGCGTAGAATACCATCTTTAGATGCTTTAATGCTGATATAACCACGAGGTGGCTCGATACCATTGGTTGCGTTAGAGATCTGTGATGATGTTTCCGATGGCATCAACGCTGATAAGGTTGAGTTACGCAGACCATATTGTTGGATATCTTTACGTAACGTTTCCCAATCATAATGCAGAGGCTCATCAGTCAATTTATCCAACTCTTTCTTATAGGTATCAATTGGTAGAATACCTTTTGAATAAGTGGTTTCATTGAACCAAGGGCAAGCGCCTTGCTCTTTAGCCAATTCGTTAGAGGCTTTCAATAGATAGTATTGAATTGCTTCAAAGGTTTTGTGAGTCAAATTGTTGGCGCTGCCATCGGAATAGCGAACACCATGCTTGGCTAAATAATAAGCATAGTTAATGACGCCAATACCTAAAGTACGGCGACCCATTGCCCCTTTCTTCGCGGCAATAATCGGGTAGTCTTGATAATCGAGAAGGGCATCCAATGCACGTACAGCAAGCACGGCCAACTCTTCTAATTCATCAAGGTTTTCAATCGCACCCAAGTTAAAGGCTGACAGCGTACAAAGCGCAATTTCACCTTCTTCATCATTGATGTTATTCAATGGTTTTGTCGGCAGTGCAATCTCTAAACACAGGTTTGATTGACGCACTGGTGCAACTAAAGGATCAAATGGGCTGTGAGTATTACAGTGGTCAACGTTCTGAATATAGATACGACCTGTTGATGCACGCTCTTGCATCATTAATGAAAAGAGGTCAACCGCTTTAACACTGGATTTACGGATGCTGTCGTCTTGTTCATAAGCCAGATACAGGCGCTCAAATTCATCCTGATCAGCAAAGAAAGCATCATATAAACCAGGCACATCAGAAGGGCTGAACAGCGTAATATCTTGGTTTTTGATCAAACGCTCATACATCAATTTGTTGACTTGGACACCATAATCCATATGGCGAACACGGTTACCTTCAACCCCACGGTTATTTTTCAGCACTAATAGGCTTTCAACTTCTAAATGCCATAAAGGGTAGAAAAGTGTCGCTGCACCACCGCGCACACCGCCTTGTGAACAAGACTTAACGGCGGTTTGGAAGTGCTTATAAAAAGGGATACAACCAGTATGGAATGCTTCACCGCCACGAATCGGGCTACCTAAAGCACGGATACGGCCTGCGTTTACACCGATACCTGCACGTTGAGACACATACTTAACAATCGCACTGGATGTTGCGTTGATAGAATCTAAGCTATCGCCACACTCAATCAATACGCAAGAGCTGAATTGACGAGTTGGTGTACGAACACCAGCCATGATTGGTGTTGGTAGCGAAATCTTAAATGTGGAAGCCGCATCATAGAAACGACGGATGTAGTCTAAGCGAGTCTCTTTTGGATAATGAGAGAACAAGCATGCAGCAACGAGAATATAGAGGAACTGTGCACTCTCATAAATCTCGCCCGTAACACGGTTTTGTACTAAATACTTACCTTCAAGTTGTTTGACGGCAGCATAGGAGAAATTCATGTCACGCCAATGGTCAATGAAACTATCCATTTGCTTGAACTCTTCTTGTGAGTAGTCTTCCAGCAAATGCTTATCATATTTGCCCATTTCAACAAGGCGAGTGACGTGCTTGTACAGCGCGGGTGGCTCAAATTGACCATACGCTTTTTTACGTAGATGGAATATTGCAAGACGCGCCGCAAGATATTGATAGTCAGGCGTATCGCCAGTAATAAGGTCAGCAGCCGCTTTGATCATGGTTTCATGAATATCAGACGTTCTGATCCCATCATAAAACTGAATCTGTGAACGTAACTCCACCTGAGAAACAGATACATTATTCAGGCCTTCAGCAGCCCAAGTGATTACCTTGTGGATTTTATCGAGATCAATGCGTTCTTTATGTCCATCACGTTTTGTGACTAACAGACTCTGGTTCATGAGCAAGTACACCTTGGTTGACCTACAAAATAGCATATTGCTAACGCAAAAAAGCTCATAGATTAACTCTATGAGACTTGTAGTGTTAGATTCAAATTACATACTATATGTAGTGGTTTGTTGATTTTACTATAACAAGATAATGTTAATAAGCGGTTTTATCAAGTGCACAAATCCGAGTCTTCTGTGGATAACTGTAGGGATAAAAAACGTCACCTTGTCGGTAAGCTGCACTAGAAAAGGAATTCTATAAGTGGAAACTCGCAACAGGGTGACGAAAATAAATTTTGCAAAATGCGATCGTTTGCTGTTTTCTTGAACGTAACGCTTGCTATTTATTCGTTGACAGTATGGAGCATATAATTAACGTCCACATTCGGGCCTAAATAGAATTTATCTTTGAGTGGATTATAATGTAAACCCATGATATGCCTATCTTTTAGCTGAGCCTCGTTTGCCCACGAAATCAGTTCAGAAGGGCGAATAAATTTTTTCGCATCGTGGGTGCCTTTCGGAACCATTTTCATCACATATTCCGCCGCAACGACCGCCATTAACCACGCTTTTTTATTGCGGTTGATCGTCGAAAAAATAACATGCCCACCGGGCTTGACCAATTTAGCACACGCACGTACGACCGACTGTGGATCAGGCACATGCTCCAACATCTCCATGCAGGTCACGACATCATAAGCTTGTGGATATTTGTCTGCGTGCTGCTCTACTGTTTCTTGTACGTATTCAACAGGGATCCCTGACTCTAATGAGTGCAGGCGTGCGACCATCAGTGGGTCCGCCCCCATATCAAGTCCCGTCACATCGGCACCTTCACGTGCCATACTTTCAGATAAAATTCCGCCACCACAGCCCACATCAAGTACTTTCTTACCAAATAAACCATCAACCCGTTGCATAATATAGCCAAGGCGAAGCGGGTTAATGCGATGAAGTGGGGCAAATTCACCTTCGAGATCCCACCAGCGAGAAGCAATAGCTTCAAACTTCTCAATTTCATGCTTATCGACGTTCTGATACGCGGGGGTTGAAGTATCATTCATGAGTGGAGCTCCTGTTCCTAGATAGGTGTCCAAACGTTAATACGCGAATTTATTGAGGCCATAAAACGTTTTTTTGTTGCTCTTACGCAATAAACTCAAAGTATACGGACACATAAAGACATTTTTCCGCTATTATACATAGCTTGAAAGACAAATACTCACTTCTCATTTTTTTTATTAAATTGGCGAATTGTGGTATAGTTCTAAACCTTTGAATCCGAAGTTATGAGGGACAGTGGTTCCATGAGCGACATTGCCAGAGAAATCACACCGGTCAATATCGAAGAAGAACTCAAAAGTTCGTATTTGGATTATGCGATGTCCGTTATTGTCGGGCGCGCGCTTCCAGATGTTCGAGATGGACTGAAGCCAGTACACCGCAGAGTACTGTTTGCGATGAATGTATTGGGAAATGATTGGAATAAACCCTATAAAAAATCTGCCCGTATAGTCGGGGACGTTATCGGTAAATACCATCCACATGGTGATATCGCTGTTTATGAGACAATCGTTCGTCTTGCTCAGCCTTTTTCTATGCGTTATATGCTGGTAGATGGTCAGGGGAACTTTGGTTCAGTTGACGGAGATTCCGCAGCTGCAATGCGTTATACGGAAATCCGTATGGCGAAAATTGCCCATGAAATGTTAGCGGATCTTGAAAAAGAGACCGTTGATTTCGTCCCAAACTATGATGGTACAGAGCAAATCCCTGAAGTTATGCCTACGAAAATCCCTAACCTATTGGTTAATGGTTCGTCAGGTATTGCTGTTGGGATGGCAACGAACATTCCTCCACACAACCTAGGGGAAGTGATCAGCGGTTGCCTTGCTTATATAGATGATGAAGATATTAGCATTGAAGGTCTGATGGAGCACATCCCAGGGCCTGATTTCCCGACTGCCGCTATCATTAATGGTCGCCGTGGAATTATCGATGCGTACCGTACTGGCCGTGGTAAGGTCTATATTCGTGCGCGTGCTGAGGTCGAAGTTGACGAAAAAAATGGCCGCGAAACGATTATTGTCAGCGAAATTCCTTATCAGGTAAACAAAGCTCGTCTTATTGAGAAAATAGCTGAACTCGTTAAAGAAAAACGTGTTGAAGGAATTAGTGCATTACGCGATGAGTCTGATAAAGACGGCATGCGTATCGTGATTGAAGTGAAACGTGATGCGGTAGGAGAGGTTGTCCTTAACAATCTTTACTCGCTGACTCAGCTTCAAGTCTCGTTCGGCATTAATATGGTAGCCTTGCATCAAGGCCAACCAAAAATCCTTAATTTAAAAGATATTATTGCTGCGTTCGTTCGCCACCGCCGTGAAGTGGTGACTCGCCGCACTATTTTTGAATTACGTAAAGCACGTGAACGAGCACATATTCTTGAAGCATTAGCCGTTGCATTAGCTAACATTGATCCTATTATCGAGTTAATTCGTCGTGCACCGACGCCAGCAGAAGCGAAGGCAGGGTTGATCGCACGCCCTTGGGAACTTGGTAATGTGGCAGCGATGCTTGAGCGTGCCGGTGATGATGCAGCACGCCCAGAATGGCTTGAAGAACAATATGGCGTACATGACGGTCAATACTATCTGACTGAGCAACAAGCCCAAGCGATTTTGGATTTGCGTCTGCAAAAACTGACCGGGCTTGAGCATGAGAAACTGCTGGAAGAATACCGTGATCTTCTGAAGCAAATCGAAGAACTGTTGTATATCCTACGTAGCCCTGAGCGTTTAATGGAAGTTATTCGCGAAGAGTTAGAAGCTATCCGTGAACTGTATAATGATGCTCGTCGTACTGAGATCACCGAAAATACAGCGGATATCAACATTGAAGATTTGATTAGCCAAGAAGATGTGGTGGTAACACTGTCTCACCAAGGCTATGTGAAATATCAACCACTGTCTGATTACGAAGCGCAACGCCGTGGCGGTAAAGGTAAATCGGCAGCACGCATTAAAGAAGAAGACTTTATTGAGCGCTTGCTGGTGGCGAATACCCACGACACCATCCTATGCTTCTCTAGCCGTGGTCGCCTATATTGGATGAAAGTTTACCAATTACCAGAGGCCAGCCGTGGAGCACGGGGTCGTCCAATTGTGAACTTGTTGCCACTTGAACAAGATGAGCGTATTACCGCTATCTTGCCAGTTCGTGAATACGAAGAAGGCTACTATGTCTTTATGGCAACGGCGAGTGGTACGGTGAAGAAAACGGCATTGCAAGACTTTAGCCGCCCAAGAAGTGCCGGTATTATTGCCGTTAACCTCAATGAAGGCGATGAATTGATTGGTGTTGATTTAACCAATGGTTCAAATGAAGTCATGCTGTTCTCTGCTCAAGGTAAGGTTGTTCGTTTTGCTGAAGATGCGGTTCGCCCGATGGGACGCACTGCAACTGGGGTACGTGGTATTCGTCTAGCCGATGAAGACAAAGTGGTTTCACTGATTATCCCTCGCGGCGAAGGCCATATCTTAACTGTGACTGAAAACGGTTATGGTAAACGTACAGCTGAGCAAGAGTACCCAACGAAATCGCGGGCAACTCAAGGTGTGATCTCAATTAAAGTCAGTGAGCGTAATGGTAATGTGGTTGGGGCTATCCAAGTGGATGAAACCGATCAGATTATGATGATCACGAATGCTGGTACTTTAGTGCGTACACGCGTTTCGGAAGTTAGTGTTGTTGGCCGTAATACACAAGGTGTGACGCTGATTAGAACAGCGGAAGAAGAAAAAGTTGTTGGTTTACAACGTGTCGCTGAAACAGAGGAAGATGAAAACTCTGATGAAGCAGGTGCAGAGGATATACCTAGCACAGACATGGGAACCAATACGCCTGAATAAATGTATGGGTCATTGATTCGACGGGCGGTTTACCGCCCGTTTTGCTATCTAACCATCCAGTTTAACAACTATCGCTTTTTACAACTTTTATCGAGTATACTCAGTCACAGTAACATAGCCTGTGTAGGATAGATCTTGAGATATTTACCGTCATTTAGAACATCATTACGATTATCCCGTGATTTATTCCGTATCCTCGGCTTAATGCTATGGGGAATGGGGGTTTTTATTACCTTATTCTTCCTTTATACCCAATTTAATGAAAGTAAGTCAGATATACGCCAGCAGTTTTATTCAGGATTTGAAAATATGCAGGCGTTCATTTTGCAAACCGGTACCACATTGCGCTCTATCCAGTTTATGACTGAACAACATGAAGAGCGACTGGAAAATGAACCAAATTACGTCACATTACCTGCCACGGGATCCTATAGCCTGTACCCATTATCACCCGAGGCGGATTGTACCTATTTTAAAAATAGAACCAGTGATTACCTAAACGCATTCGAACAACTCATTTATTTTTGGAAAGACAGTATTGCTGCTCCGCAAGGGTTAAATCATGTCTTTGTAATAGGCTCTAAGAGTTACTGCATGATGGATTTTCCAATCCGTACGACCGTATCTGACATTGAGATCTTAAAAAAGGTTGGCTACGAAAATATACGTTCCTATCAAAGCCTAAGATTACAAGGGCAAGAGCGTAACTTATATACGATTGTTCATGGTGCTCAAACCGACTCAGGGCAGTTGTATCTGATCCAACCTATTTATGTGAGTAGCCTTCTGTATGGGTTTATTGGTTTAGAGAGAACAATCAGCTTAAATCAATTTATACAACGTTCGAATAAATCCTTTGAAGTGGTCGTCCTTAATTCATATAACCAACCGGTTTTATATTACCCAACGGACTTGAATCCTAAAAATTCCAATTTACTCTCTATTTCTGAGCCTAGTTTTTTTGGCTTTAGCTCCGATTATTCAAAACTGATTTTTAAAAAGCGCTTATCGCCATCATTAATGACAGTGGTGTATGCTGTTCCCACCAGCGAGATATTTGCAGAGCATAGAGCGTCGATTTTTTATAGCATCGTTATTAATATCACCTCTGGCTGCCTGATCTTTTTCCTCATTTGGTTGTTAGAGCGCAAAATGCTAGTGCCAGCCGCGAATACCGCTATTCGCCTTGAAGAGCATGAACAGTTTAACCATAAAATTGTAGCATCGGCGCCTGTCGGCATCATCATTCTAAGGTTAAGTGATGGTGGCAACATTCTGAGTAATGAATTAGCTCACGATTATTTCCGCTTATTAAGTGAAGATGATAAACAGCGCATACTGACAATTATTCGCCAAAAATCGAGTAATTACATTGATGTTGTGACTAGTAGTAGTACGCATCTACAAATAAGCTTTGTTAATTCGCGTTATCAAAACGAAGATGTTGCTATATGCGTACTGATTGATATTAGTATCCGTGTTCAGATGGAGAAATCCTTACAAGATGTGGCTGATGCTGCGGAACAGGCTAACCATGCTAAATCCATGTTCTTGGCAACGGTGAGTCATGAATTACGTACGCCACTATATGGTATTATCGGTAATATTGAATTATTACAGCGGCTTGAGTTATCCGATAAAGCGAATCGTCTTGTAACCACGATGGATAATTCATCCTCACTGTTGCTGCAAATTATCAGTGATATATTGGATTTTTCAAAAATTGAATCTAATCAACTAAACATCGAATATAAACTATTTAATTGCCGTGATGTTTTTGCTTTTGTCTTAGCTAACTACTTGCCTTTAGTCGCGAAAAAACAGATAGCGCTTTATTCCTTTATTGAACCTAATGTGCCTGATTTGCTATTGAGTGATGCGGTAAGGCTACAGCAGGTGATATCGAATATCATCAATAATAGTATTAAATTTACAGATTCTGGTTTTGTCTTCTTCTATGTTTGGCGTGATGAAAACTATTTAAAGATTGAAATTAAAGACTCAGGGATAGGCATGCCGCAAGCGGTTGTGTTACAACTTTTTGATCCCTTCTTCCAAGTGCATGACCAAAATAATTTGGGGCATAAAGGTACAGGTTTAGGGTTAGCAATCTGTGAAAAGTTGATTAACTTGATGGATGGAGATATTGAAGTTAATTCGCAAATAGGCTTGGGTAGCTCCTTTATTATCCGTATCCCACTTTATGGCCAAAAGTATACTGAACATGCTATTCCGGAATACCGCTTTCATTATCGGATAGCGATTATTTGCCGGAACCAATGTCTTTCTAGCTTTTTAACCAGACTACTTAGACATAACCATTTTGTTGTCTGTGTTGATAAAGAAATTGATAAGGCAGAAAGTTATGATTTATTGATCACCGATAACCAAGACTCTCATGAGTTAAAGAGTAAAAAAGTACTTCATCTGTGTAATCTATATGTTGGTGATTTGCGTGAAGAGTCGCCTAACAAATGGTTATATAACACTTATCAGAATGAAAAGTTACCATCAATCATCGATAAATTTATTTCGAAATCACGAGGTGAGCAGGTTGCAAAAGAAGAGAGCAATAAAGCAAACTCCCTTGAGATAGATGGTTCACTGAGTTCATACCAAGTATTAATTGTTGATGATCATCCAATCAATAGGGTGATGTTAAGCGATCAAATATCCAATATTGGTTTTAGCACTTGTACTGCCGTTGATGGTATTGATGCACTGAAATATCTAGAAAACCATACGGTTGATATCGTTTTAACCGATGTGAATATGTCAAACATGGATGGTTATGGGTTGTCTAAAGCGTTACGAAACTTAGGTTCAACAGTTCCAATTATTGCATTAACAGCAAATGCAATGGAGGAGGAGAAGCAACGTTGCCGGGATGCAGGTATGAATGGCTGTCTATCTAAGCCAACCAAAATCACAACCTTGAAAGAAACCTTATTGAAATTCGTGGGTAATAAATAAGCTATTCGGTAAAAGCGTTAAAGAGAAAAACCCGTTTGTATCGGGTTTTTCAGCAATAACATAAAGGTGATTTATCGATTAATCGGTAGATGAGTTATCGATGCTAACAGAAGACAGGTAGTTAAGTAATGCGATATCGTTGTCGACACCGAGTTTCAACATTGCTGATTTCTTTTGGCTACTAATCGTTTTAATACTACGATTCAATTTCTTAGCTATTTCTGTGACCAAAAAGCCTTCTGCAAAGAGACGTAAAACTTCACTCTCTTTTGGCGATAAGCGCTTATCTCCATAACCACTTGCATTCACTTTCTCAAGTAGCTTACTCACACTCTCAGGGGTAAATTTTTTCCCTTTTTGTAATGCAGCTAAAGCTTTTGGTAGATCAGCAGGCGCGCCTTGTTTTAAAACAATACCTTCAATATCTAGCTCAAGGATTGCACTTAAAATCGCAGGGTTATTGTTCATGGTGAGAACAATGACAGAAAGATCAGGGTAGTGACGTTTAATATATTTGATTAACGTAATACCATCGCCGTATTTATCACCAGGCATTGATAAATCAGTGACTAAGACGTCGGCATTTAAACGCGCTAAGTTATTAATTAAAGACGTTGAATCTTCAAATTCACCAACGATATTGACCCATTCAATCTGTTCGAGTGACTTTCTGATACCGAAAAGAACAATAGGATGATCATCGGCAACAATGACATTTAGGTTATTCATATTATTGGTTACCTTTTGGCATTAGCTTTTCCACTGAAACATCCAGCTCTCTAATGCAATTACTTATTTTTAAGCTATTTCCTTCTGCTATGTAAAGTTCCAAATCTTCACAAAGCTTGTGAAGGAACCTAAAATCTAGCATAGCAAAAACTCCTTTTAAACGGTGTGCTGTGTTTTTCAATTCGGCCAAATCCTCAAGACTTTCACTAGTATACAGTTTATTAATATCTATCGGAACTGTTGTTATAAACAAATCCTTATAATCGCTATTTGATAAAATATTTTGATAAGTTTGAAGTATGCTTTCCATCGATTCATCAGTCGTTGGTGTCGTATCGTGCTGGGAAAGTGGAATACCAACCACCGACGCCAATTCGTCATCATCGGCTTGTGCATTTTCAATAAGCAAAGATATAGCATCAATCAGCTCATCTGCAAAGTTATAGTTAACTTCTATGTGCTGTGGTGTGATTGAGTTGACACCTGACGTTGTTCCAGAAATTTTTATTATGTTTTTAAACTGATTATCATCATTATCTGTTATCAATAGATCCCAATCCGTATGCGGTGAACTTTCGTGTAAATCTAAAAAGTCTGCACCATAATTAGATAGGATATTTCTGACAATTCGTGATGTATCAATATTGTGAATTGCTAAACGAATATGAATATCTTCGAGTAATGTAGGATAGCTATCGGCAATGATTGCTGATTTTGTAGGTAAAGTTAATTGATAGTGAGAGCCTATTGCAGGGCTGCTTTTAACGGTAAAGCTGCCATTCATCTTTTTACAGATAGCCTTGCATAAATATAAGGTGATCCCTGAGCGGTTAAACCGTGATGCGTTTAATACTTGCCCTGAGAATGGATGCTGAATATTGGCTAACTCCTGGTTTGTCAGGCCCATACCGCTATCTTTAATATCAATAATGATGGTTTTTTTATCTTCCTGATAATTCAGGCTAACGGCAATTTTCCCAAATGCAGTGGTATCAACGGAATACTCTAGGATTAACTGCAATAGATGTTTTAAGTAGGTCGGCTCTAATGAAAATAGAGAATCTGGATTAATATTATTATAGAAGTAGAGCGATAACCCTTTATTTTTAAGGCGGAAAAGGTTTTATTTTAAGAATTGAGTAAGCAGCAAACTCACCGAGATTTTTTCAGTTTGTAGTTTTCCAGAGGAAGATTCTAAGGAGTTTAATAAGTTAATATTATTAAACCAACGATTAATATGGGTCGTTTGGGCGACTATCGTATCAATAAATTCGTGCTTATCATCCTCAGAAGCTTCAATCAGCCCACCCACCGCTTTATTCAGCTCGGTTAATGAAGGTTGAACTTCATGTTGCATGTTCTCAAACACCACTTTTCTCAGTTGAATATTTTTCTTATATTCGCGATTAGCCATCTCTTGTCGGCGTTGAGTTAATGCCTCTTTATCTTTATCAATAATAATGAAGAGATAAGTATCTTCTAGCATACTGATATTGACGAGGATAACTTCATAAACGTTATTCTCAATCGAGATTTGGATCATATCATGGTTATGGGTCGCCAATTCTTTAATATGGTTGAGATCCATCGAAGGCAATAAGGCGTTTACCACATTATTACTCAGTAATTTTTTATTTGATGTAAAATCATACACTAGAATGCCATAACTAATATTATTGATAATATCGTTATTCAGTGTCTCTTGAAGCTCTAATTGGTGTTGCATGACTGAGTTCGGTGAAATGATCCGGTTACGGATAAAGACGCTTGTAAAGAAGACAAGCAATATCACGACAACCATACAAGTAAGCAGCCATATATTATAGCCAATAACACCGACAATCAGGTCTTTTAACGGTACTCGGTAATAAACTTGATAGTTGCTACCTTCAATATGCTGTGCGAAAACTAAGCTCGTTCCTCGCACCTCAACATTTGTTCCTTTAGCGGTATCATTATTACGTGGCGATAACGAGATATTATCGCCTTTCAGGTTTGTTGGGAGTATCGAGTTGATCGATATATCAAACGAAATCACGCTGGTTAATTGGCCAGGTGAATTAAACATCAGACGATAGGTATAATAATAGATATTCTCAGGTGCCAGCTTTTGTAGGTTAGAAATGATCTCTCTTCTATCTAAGAGTGTCGATTGAGTTAGCATATCTGTACGCTTTTCTTCAGCGGTCATTGTCAGATAGCTCTCTTTATAACGTAACTCGGGCTTTAATATAGAGTGCGTGGTGACCAAGATCAGCGTGTTATCAGTGCCATTGAGGTAATACATCGAGTTATATTCATTTCGCGCCCCCCAGACGATTTCCATGTAGTTAGCTAATTTTGTTGCTAATAAGCTATTTCGCTCACTATCACTCCCAAATAAAATTGCATCAATGGTTTGATTTGTACTGCCTAGCCAATAAACGTCATGACGAATTTTCGTAATACGGGCAGGAGAGGCCGGTGTCGTATTTAAGTTTGTAGTGGCTGGTTTTTCGTTAACCTGTTTATACATCAAGTTAGCTTGGTAACGATAATCCTCTATTTGGTAGGCCAATTGTTTCGCTATGGTATTCAAGGAGGCTTGGCGGCTAAGTAGCCACGAGTGATACGAATTATATAGCGACAGCGAGAGCATCACGACAAGTAGCAGAATAAAGACGTAAAATAGGCGTGAGAGTAAAATGGTTTTTATCAAAGATTGTCTGTACATATTGTGGTGAACTGTCCTGTCGGCAAAAATATATTAATTGACTAAAAATCATACGCCTATGAAAAATTGAGACACCGATTTTGCACAGATATTAGCACTTTTATTATGAAATAGAGAACAATTGAGTGAAGATTAGCCAAACAGAACGAAAAAATCAATTTTTTTACTTTCAGGGGTAGACAAGCTGCGCCGATTCCTCCATAATCGCGCCCCATGGAAGGATGGCCGAGCGGTCGAAGGCAGCGGTCTTGAAAACCGCCGATGGGAAACCATCCTAGAGTTCGAATCTCTATCCTTCCGCCAAATTCGCCGGCTTAGCTCAGTTGGTAGAGCAACTGACTTGTAATCAGTAGGTCACCAGTTCGACTCCGGTAGCCGGCACCAAATAAGAACCCGTTACATTTCATAGATGTAGCGGGTTTTTTCTTGCTTGTAATTCATGTCATTTAACCACCTCTAATAACTGATGGGACATATTTGTGTCATCGTGTGACATTAGCTCGTCTATCTTCATTGCATGTTCAGTTAGATGATTCGGCGCTAAATGAGCATACCTTCTCACTGCTGGCGTTAATGTTCCATCCGCTCTATTTTTCGCCTCCTTATGCACAAACACATACCTATGATGGTTCCCAATCTAACTGCGAAGAACCTTGCACGCAGTATCGTTTAACGCGACGCCAATGGCTTTAGCAAATTAACAATGCCACTTCACATACCAATCTTACCCCTTAGGAAGATTGATATCTTATTTCCTCTTCTTACACACTTTCAGTGTTATTGTGCATGCTGTCATTCAAAGCTTCAATACAGTTTGCTCTAGCAAATGGCCAAGGTGGCTTTTTCTTTTTTGGGTCTTTGCGAGACCCGCTTATCCATCCAGTATTAATCCATTTTTTAGTGTGGAGTACTCACGTATTCAGAAAAAGTTATTGTACTTGAACACACTAATAAAGAACTGAACAACAAAGTTGAATGCATGTCAAACCTGTTCAAAGAAGGCATGACACCAACACAATTCTGTAAAATGCTTAATGGCGTAAATACTCAACAGGTTCAAATGTGGCTAGCAGAACGCAGCTGGTTATATCACGAGACCAAATCAGAGTGAAATTAATCCTCACGATCATGAGCCATTCATCAAATATCAGCCTGTATCATTGAAGAAAGGTGCTAAACGTCTTTATGAGCTTTATCTTGCAGGTGAGTTACCAATGAAAAAGAATTGGAATGGATTACTTATTCACGATAAAGAATACAAAGCCGTAGCCTAACCACACATAGCCCAAGGATGGGCTTGCAATCCAGATCACATATTACGCCTCTTAACTGAGGTCTTTTGCTTTGTTTTGTTCTTTACGTTAGTTACCATGGCTTAAAACAAGTAGGGGGTAACGTGAATAAAATCTTATTAAGCACTTTTTTTGTATTGGGTTCATTGCTATCAGTTCCTGCAAATGCAACTGTACTAGCACCTGAAGGTACAGGTGTTGGTGGCGTTTATGAAATGGAAGAAATGAAAAAGCTGATATGTGACGATCAGAATGATAAACAAAAATGTGAAAGGTTTGTATACATAGCAATGACAGGGGCATATACCTATGGAAAAGTAGCTGCGTCATGCGAAGAGTGGATGAGAAATGGAGGTATCCCCAATGGGTTTGAAAGTCGCTGTGAGCATGTGAGTAAATTAGATGATTATTTTGATAAAGATCTGGAGTAACTCCACTAAGAATAAATAACGATTTGCTCCCCATTGCACTATATAACATATAGGCTATGGGGAAAGGCTCCTCTAAGTTGATGTGAGGATAGGAATGAAGCACATCTTATTAGGTTTGACAGTATCTAGATTATTGAGTGGCTGCGTCACTGTGCCATATTCAACCGGGCAAACCGCAATAAAATGGCTTTATCGAACGTTTTAATGGCTCGTTCCATCGTGAATTTTTAAATGCGTATTTATTTGAATCATTGAGTCAAGTTAGAGAATTAGCGTGGTATTAGCAGCAAGATTATAACCAAAACCGAACGCACGAAAGTTTAAATCACCTCCCTCCGGAGGCCTATCGTAAACAGTTAGAAAACTTTAATTTAGTGTGTCTCAATTAATGTGGAGTGGACATACCCGCACAAGAAAATGCAAAAGTTACCAATAGTACAATGTTAAATTTAGGGTTTGTTATACACGCATCTGAAATTCTTGGCTTTAGTGAGATAGTAAAGAAAATTACAATACCAAATTGGCAGCCACAAAATGGCGTTTTTGGTGAAAAGAAAAAACTCTCTCCACATAGAAACAGCCTTTGCGATTGTAATAATGGATATAAAATATAAACACTGTCATGGTAAAATCAAATGAACCCACTTCGGTGGGTTTTTTATTGCCTTAAGTGAGGCGTTGCCCTAATATTCATTGAACTTAAGCTAAACTTATTGAGGCAATGGAATGAAAAAATTACTAGCGTGTTTTTTGAGCATATCGATTTTAAGCTCTACGGGATGTTTAACAAAAAACTTTTGGGAAGATAACCCAACAGTCGAAACCAAATCACAAAATGTTGTTAAGTTAACAGATAAAATAATTGCCAGTTTTGAATATAAAAATATTAAAATTGAAAGTAAAACAACAAAAAACGATATAAATGATATCAAATTTCCGGATTCTGGATTCGGTTTTATAGGAGAAAAGTACGCCTATTTATTAACCAGTGGCTCTTCTGAATTAATGGAGTTAAATGAATTAGTGAAAATAATCCCATTAACTGCATTTGATAATCCCAAGGGAATAATTCGAATTAAAATACTTCCCAATAGCAACAGTCAATCACCGATCGAATTTATGCAGAATTACTTTGTATACACTGATCCCAAATTTCAATTTACTGACGCACAAATAAAGGCCTTAGAGCAGGCAGGCTTTAAGAATGGGGCACAAGGAAATGATAAATCATCTTGGGTAAGAACTGTGCCAATTAAAGGGTATATTATTGATAGGAATGATATAAGCTTACCAGTAACTTCCAATGCAAAACTAAATGAATTATATACTGTTGAACTGTATGCTTCCGAAGAACAGAAATCATTTAATGCAGGTAATTTGATTGCAAAGATAATAGCTACACCATTTACCGTTGTAGCAGATGTGGTCATCACACCTCCTCTTGCTATTTTTGTTTTGATTGCATTTAGTAAGTAATTTTCTGAATAGCAAGTGAACTGGTAGCTCAAGCACTAGTGAATAACCTGCTCCGGCAGGTTTTTTGTACCTAATTGTTTGCTTTGTTTTACGCTGCTTTCGGTATAACATCAATTAAATTAATAAAAAACTGAGTGTGAGGATGGGATGATGAAAGAGTCAATAATTGCAATTGTTTTATCTTGTATTGGTTTTAGCGTTTATGCAGGAACATCTTATACAAAGGAGGAATTAAATAAACTTGTAGATTCAGGCAATCCGCCAAAAGAAAAATATGAGCAAATACTTGGAACTGACACTATGCCATTTTCGCCATGCAAATCAGATGTCAATAAGATGTATAATCAATTAATTGGTGAATATCCCGTTAAAGTAATTCAGAATAGCCCAGACTCATATGTGGTAAAAATGTGGGCAAATGATGGATTTGTGGTAGCTAAATGTGCCAATGGTCAAAAAATAGTTTCAGGGGCAGAGTACGAATAATGGAAAAATATTCGTGGCAGCTGCTCTGATTGCATTATTGGTAGGCTGCGGCAGAAAACCAGATGCTCCGTTCGGCTTGAAATGAAGAGTAGATAGCGTGAGTTTTGTTAAAGATGGTGACTGTGAGAAAAAAGCTGGAATGACAACTCTTGGTAATGGAAAGCTATTTAATGATCTGTCCTATTACAGCACATTAAGATTTGATAAAAATGGATTGTTTGAGGTGTAGTCGATATTTGTTGGCGACTAAGGCTCTATAAATAAATTTGTGTATTTAAATAATGAAAAAAATATTCTCTTTGATTGTTATGCTATGCGCTCTTTTCTGTATCACCAGTGTCAGTATGGCTGGTGAAAATGAAACAGCGGAAAAAAAGACAAAAATTGACGTGCTCCCGCAACCATACTCAACAAGTGATTTATATGGCTATTGGTTTGATACAAATAATACACCCGAAGTAAGAATTCTTAAACTGATGATCCTAGCTCCGAATGGTGTTGCGAGAGATGCATTGCTGATTGAACTAGGTGATAATGTAGAAGAAATCAAACAAGAATCTTTGTGGAAATTTGACCCGAATTCTAGCGTGTTAACGCAAGAAGTGACCAAAATGACTTATACAATCAATGGAAAAATAGAACCAATAGATTTTGGTGAGGTTGAGCCTGTAAAAGTATCTGTGACAATTAAAAAAAGAGGTGATGATATTTTTATGAATACTGTTTCTGATGATGGCACTGTAGAAACTTACCAAAAAATAACAAAAGAAATGAAAGATAAAATTCATCAGAAAGCGAAAGAAAATGCTAGAAAATAAATTACACATCAATACCTAGCTGAATATTCACCATTTTCCTCGAGATTATCTGGTGTGTGTAATTGACAACGTTATTCATGACCATTGTCTTTTGGTGGCATATCCTCTTGGTCGTTGATGGACTTATTATGGTGTAATCAGATTTTTGCATTATGATAAGTTTAAATTAATGTTCTGATAATCTGATTTGGCTGTGTAAAAACGAAGAGCAGACAAATATCATCATGCCTGCTATTTAGTAAAGTAAGTCCTCATGCACCAAGGTGATGACTCACAATCACCAGCATTGATATATATTATGAGATCATAAAACGAGGCGATGTAAAAGGATAACGCTGGTGCGATAATAATTAAATAAATCATCCCTACTTTTGTTAATTGCTTCCTTTGTGTCGAAAAAATACCAACAAAAGCAATTAAAGATAATAAAGCTTGAAGAAATCTTGAAGTCGCAAAGAGATAAAGCATTGTATCTATTCGATATATGCCATGAGCTGTTGGGTATTTTTCAAAAATAAATTGAATAGATGCAGTTCCAACATACCAAATTATAATGAATAAAAGATGAATTGAATATTCACCTTGAACAAGTTTTTTTAATGAACCCATAAAATTTTCTTTTACCATCAAACCTTAAGTTAAATTAAAACATATAGGGGGGTAAATGTCACTAAAGACTCATTAGCTGGGTAATAAAAGCCCAACAAGACACCATCAAAGCAATGCAATGCCTATTTATAGACTCAAGCATAAAGATTTCAATGGGGTTAAACTATTTTTGTTCCCCTTTTAAATTGAGGGCACTGTATAAATTTGAGAATTTAGAGCCTATATAATCTTTATAGAAATAACATAGTCAAATAGGTGATACTCTATTCCTAGGGCATTGCCAGATTAATGCCGGCTGACAGTAATAAATTATAGCCTGTCATTGAAACAGGCTTTTAGTACTTTCTTCATATATCTGATAATTAATAATATCAGGTAGGGCGACCATACACCAATTTATCATCGCGATTATTAAACAGATAATTTGAACACTTAACAACAGGATAACAACGACACGCCAAATCGTCACTTTGCTTTTTAACATGTGAAAAACGCCCGTTATAATGGCGATAGAATACGATGTTTTAAATATGAATAGAAAAAAGATAAGAAAAAGCTGTGTTTTGATTGGAATAGCATCACTACTTTTCATTAGTAAAAAAACGGCGGAGCTGCATAGCTCTAAAAATAGCCAAAAACCCCAAACTGTAACAGCGAGAGAATACTTCCCTGTAACAACCCTTTTTAATACGCTCATTGATACTTCCTTTTAAGTAAACCCCCCTAGTAGCTTATTAGTTACCATATCTAATAGGCGGATGAAATATTATTTGGTTTTTGTCCAATCTCTTACATAGGTTTTATTGAGTAAGCAGGTTAAAAGTGAAGAGGGTTGATGTTGCCGCCTACCTTTTCTTACACGATGAGTGTATGTGAGCGAATTTTTAGCGTTATTGTTAGGCTTTAATAAAAGATCAAAAGCATCATCGATAGTAATACCTTTATTTTGGGCTAGGTATTTTGCTTGTAATCTTAATAGATTTTTTCTTGTCTTTACTACTATCGGGTTCATATGATCACTCCATTTTATATCTATATAATTTACCCGATATTTTTTGCGAAGGGAATATATTCTACTTAAGGATAAGTAGGTTTATTGAAAAAGTCATGATAATAGGCTGTGAAAAGTATAAAAACATATAACAACAGAGATAATCCCCTGTATTATTGTAAAGATAAAAACATTATTTCACAGCTGGCATAAAAAGCTAACAATATTAACCCGCTATTAAAAATAGCGAGTTGTTTAAACGATTTTTATATGAAAGATACTGTTGATATGTGTCATATCAGAGAATTTTCTGTAGACTCATCGTCAGCCATTAGTTTATATTTTTCTCTTTGAATTTGCATATAACAAAAATCAGCACGGCGCTCACACCATATTTGGTTACGATAAACACGCGATAATCGATTAGCTTGTGACCATGCTTTGGACGCTTCAAAGTATTTACCTGATCTTTCGAGACGTATCGCGTCACGAGCGACTTTAAGGTAGAGCGGACTATCATTATTTTGGTTCACCATAAAAACTCCTAAATATTAAAATAAATCTTTGCGACGAGATAAAATGCAGAGGGTTAATTTTTTAATATACCTTTTGCTATTTTGATGACCTCAGGTAAATGTTCTATGGCGACTTGATTTAGTTTTTTTGCTTTAAATTGATTAAGAATTTCCACTGCTTCATTTCGATATCCATTTTTAGCTAATTGCAGTATAAGGCTCTCTGCTTGTGAAAATAGAATATTAGGGTCAACATGAATTGTTTTATCTTCAATTACGTGTTTAGAACTGATAAGGGATAGGACAAATTCACAACGTTCAGCAATGCCATGTAAGTTATCCCAATTTGCTAAAATTTCTATACATAAATTATGAATAGCAATATTCGGCAATTTTGTAACTTGTTCTAAATTTACCAGTGTCATATGTAAAGCTTCGATTTGCCTATGCTGCTCTGTAGTATTTAAATCTAATATTTGATTGATTTTCTTAATATGTGATCCTGTGAGTTGCTCAAAATTGCCTTTATATATTACACATAATGCAATAATTTGTTTTAATGTAAGGCTATTAATATCAATATCTTTTTCTATAGGTGAGTCTGTTGCACCTGTGTGAGAGTAAACAAAAGATTGATGTGCATTATTTTCAATATTATCGCTGTTAAAACAGCCTCCCTTAGACTGTAGAATGGCAATTAATTGGCGCATTACCTGTGTGTTTTCTTTAATAATATGTTCTAAATCCATCATAAAACCTCAAATGATTAAGTGAACAAGATGTTTTCACTGAACTTTGATTTTGTCGGTATTACAAGACTAAACACTGGTATTACCGACCCAATACAGTTCACCTGCAAATTCATGTTAGTCGTCTATCCCTTTATTGATGCATCGTTCAATTTTTGTTCTCCTAGGTTGAAGAAGGCTGACTTTATTACAGTATAATTAGTATTACGATGGTTATATTACTATATAAATAGTAAATGTAAACTATGAATGTAGTAATTTCTCGGTTGAGAAACCTATTTGCTTGTTTTTAATAGAAAGAAAATTACTGTGTTTGATAACGCGTTTTCTTGTTTGCAGAGAAAACGCGTTAAGAAAGGGGTCTAGAAAATTATCTTTTGCGGCGGTAAATGCGGTGCTCAACCATGACACCAATGAGTGAAATTTGATAATCGTGACTGTTCAACGTTGGGTAATCAGGGTTAAGGGGCACTAATTCAAACTCACCAGTACCAATACCTGTAGGCCGATATTTTTTGAATGTTCCTTGGTTCCCGCCATTTTTCGCAAACACAAATTCACCTGGGTTAGGCCAGATCTCGGTATCAATCACTACGATGTCACCTTCTTTAAACTCAGGTGTCATGCTGTCGCCTTCAACCCGTAATGCAAATGCATTCGCGCTGATATCGTCATCAACTAAGATATATTCGAAATTCCCTTCATAGTCAGTGATCGGGTTGGCATCCTTAAATAACCCAGCTTGGACATAACTTAATAGTGGAATTCGTCGGCTATTGACCTCGGATATTGGCATAATGCTTTTGCCGTTGAGTAGCCATTCAGGATGAGATTGAAGAGCTTTTGCGATCTCTATAATATTTCTTGGTTTTTTGGTTCTACCATTTTCAATGGATTCGATTGATTGCTGACTGATCCCCGCTTTTTCTGCTAACTCAGTCTGGGTTAAGTTTAGTTCTTGCCGGCGTTGCCGGATCCTGCTTGCTAGTGACATGAGGTTAACCTCTTATAAAGAATAAAAATTATTGTTATTAGATATAATACAATTTTTATTGTAATTGACAAACAGAAATATTGGTAGTCTAATACTACTTATATTGTTATTGGTGAGTTGAATATAAAAGCGTCTAAAGCTGAGCTTAAGGTGCAGTATGAGTTGGGTTATTAGTTAAAAATAGTGTAGGAAAGGTAGGTTGCAAATGATGAATAGAAACATACAACAAATTCTTACATATTGGGGTGGTTGGTCATATGGCGATCATTGTGGTGCGATAGGTTGGTCATCTGTCTCCGCTGGTTTTCGTGATTTGGTAACATCAACAAGCAAGAGTAGGCCAATGTGTAGTGATGAAGATGGTTTGGTTATCGATTTATGTGTTGCCAAACTTGGGGTTGTTGGTATGGAGCGTGAACGTAGTTATATTGAGGACTATTATGTTAAAGGTTATTCAAAGCGGGCTATTGGTCGGAAATATAAAGTACGGGAAGGGGAAATACGTGAGAGAATACAAGTTGCCGAAAGTTTTATTTTAGGCTGTTTAGAAACATTAAATATTCAGTTAGATATTGATATTTTATGCGCTCAGCCAGTAATAAAATCAGAACGACGAGTGCGCGCGCAAAACATATATTAACATATTATAATTGAACGTTTTTGACAAATGATAGGCCTCTCTTTAGAGGCTTTTTTTTATTTTAAATAAGCTATTCATCAACGTAAAAGGTTAGAAAATAGGGTAGCTAGAAAGCCTTAGTAATAAAATTTGTGCGCGCGCAAAAAAGGGGTTAATCTGCTAATACTGAAAATTTCCAATAACAAACAGTCTCGCTTTAGAGGCTTTTTTTTATTTTTAAATAAGCTATTTATCAACGTAAAAGGTTATAAAATA